>CABGHG010000098.1 GCA_902158735.1 Candidatus Methanolliviera sp. GoM_oil | reverse complement strand
CTAATCTGATTTTAGAGTATTTAAATCTATCTATTTTAATCTGGTTATATTGAATGTCCTCAAAAATCGAAGATTTTTGGGATACGGAAATCGAAGATTTTTGGGATACGGAAATCGAAGATTTTTGGGATACGGAAATCGAAGATTTTTGGGATACGGAAATCGAAGATTTTTGGGATACGGAAATCGAAGATTTCCGACTAAATACATTTTAAAGTATTTTATTTATTCTGGCTGACTAGATCTGTTCTTCTCAACTTGATCTTTTCTTTATCAAGATATCTATAGACCGTCTCGTGGGGAGATCCATCTATCAACATCTCTATCGCCTTTTTAACAGAATTTATCTCTTCTGGGTATCCTATCATAGATATTGTCTTCCCATAGACGGAGATCATCGTTCCAGTTACATTTTCCATGTATTCCCTCATCTTTCCATCTCTCCCGATGATCCTTCCCTTTATCCTCTGCATATCATGTTTTGTCATCTTCGTAAGAGTGATCGTGTCACACATCAACATATCATCTTCAAAGAGCTTGATTGCCCTTTCAGGGCTAAATCCCCTTCCTATAGCATACAGAACATCTTTTACCTTCAAAAAATTGAGATCCCCCGCCTCATACTTTATTAAGACGTCTCCATCTTCCCCGCCTATCTTTAGCTCAACTCCCCCCATCTCCTCCATCAGCTTCTTAACTTCCCCGTTTTTTCCTATAACAACACCGATTCTCTCTAAAGGAATCTTAACATGAGTTTCCATGTATTCTTCCATTCTCAACCCTCTGTTATTCGATTGAATATATCTTTCTCGTTTAGATCCTTCAATCCTCTTCTCTTAAAAAATTTGCTCAAATTTTTAATATCTCTCCAAAGAAAGCTGGTAGCGTTTGGGTGCGATATTACGACGGATTGCCCCATATCAATCAAAATCGGTTCATGATGATATAGAATATTGTACTCACTCAAATCTGCGTGGACGATCTTCGCACACGTGTAGAGCTTCCTGAGATTAAGTATGATCTTCTCAAACGTCTCCTCCAAATCCATATCCACATCCTTGATATGTGGTGCCGGCACCTCTTCTTCACCTATAAACTCCATCAAAAGAACGTTGTTCATAGATGTTATCGGTTCTGGCACCCTGACCCCGGCATTTGAAGCCCTCTTCAAATTTTTATATTCTTTCTGCGTCCAAGTATATATAATCCCACTCCTCGATCTTTTTATACTATCAAATCTGGGATCCCCTGCCAAATATGGCTCCATCTCTCTAAAATCACCCGTTTCGATCCTATAGATCTTTATGGCAATTTCTTTATCCTCTTCTCCCAGTCCATAAAAGACGGTTGCTTCCTTCCCTGTGGAAATTGCTCCACCGATGACTTCGATGAAACCACGTTTTAACAGCCTATAAAGAGTTAAAATTGTTCTTTCATCCAGTACGTCTCCCCATATCTTACGAGAATCAGAATCCTTATCTCTTATCCTTAGGCGAGAGAGTTTTTCATCTATCTCTCTATTCTTTAGATCCATGATTAAGGCTCATATATATCTGTTCTTTCTGAGCCAGGATTCCTGGGGCTTGGTGTATCTCCACGTCAAATCCCCCTTTGCATCCTGAATTTCCCACGGGGTTACGACCACGACATCCCCTTCCCTTATCCATCTACCGCCTTTCACCCTTCCCGGTATTCTACACATCCTAGTTTTGCCGTCCGCGCACCTGATTCTAAGATGATTTGATCCCAAACGTTGTTCTATAGTCCCAAAAACCTCCCTTTTGGATGCTTTTGGTATATAAACCCTTATTATCTCTACACCAGAGCCGCCTTTTTTCTTTTTTCTTACATTCTTTTTTTTATTATACAGCGTAACACCTCTTTACTTTAAAATTTTTATTTTTTTAGTTTTTATACTTATATTACCTGCCTGATCGGAGATAGCATCTCATCCACATATCTTGCAGCATTTTTCTTCAGATCCATCGGATGGATCTTTCCGTTTAGATAGTCTTCTTCTAATCCCTTACAGCTGGAATACTCCAGATTCCCCCCATATTTTTCCGCCCGATCGAAAAACAATCTTTCGCATCTCTGGAATATGTGGTATCTATACAGATGTATGATTGGATTTCCTTCTATCTCTCTCGGTGGACAGAAAGAAGATGTTATCTTTCTATAAATATCCTCCGATGAGTCATCCATCGCGATGAAGTTATTCTTTGAGCTGGACATCTTCTCCCCATCTAAACCGACGATTATCGGCATATGCACACATATAGGCTTCTTGAATCCCAAACTTTCTGATTCCTCTCTGGCGAGCATGTGTATCTTTCTCTGATCTGTCCCCCCCATTGCGACATCCACCCCTAATTCGGCTATATCCATCACCTGCATCAGTGGATAGATCATTTGAGAAACTCTCGGAGATTCCATGTTCCGTCCCACCTCATCCATACTTCTCCTCGCCCTCTTGAGAGTTGTACTTCTCGACAACCTCAATACATTCTTCGTGTATTCTGGATCCAGCTGAAAATCACTACCGAATACGTATTCCGCTTTGAGACCGAAGGCTTTAAAATATCTTTTGTTCATCTTCGCTATCTCTTCTATTTCGTCTAAGGAGCCTTTTTCGTTTAGATAAGCATTTAAATCCGCTAAAAGAACTATCACCTT
Organism: Candidatus Methanolliviera sp. GoM_oil; assembly: GCA_902158735.1. Classification (GTDB taxonomy): domain Archaea; phylum Halobacteriota; class Methanoliparia; order Methanoliparales; family Methanoliparaceae; genus Methanolliviera. The sequence goes on along the minus strand of CABGHG010000098.1, from coordinate 3,788 downwards.
AAAACCAGCATTTTTGAAGTCAATCAACTTATTTATCGTGAGGAGGTGACCCAGATGTATCTTCCCGCTGGGCTCATACCCTGTATAAACGGTTGGAGTCTTCTTCTCCTCCAATAATTGTATGAGTTCTTCTTCTTTTACTATCTCCACCACATTTCTCTTTAGAAGATCTATCTTATCCACTCTCTCCATCCGAATGGGAAATAATTTTAACTATCTCTTATATTTATCTCTTCCGGGGGTTTTTAATTTAATGACGATACATCCGATCGAGTTTAGATATGGAACAGAAGAGATGAAAAATATTTGGGAAGAGGAGAATGGGCTAAAAAAACTTTTAGAGGTCGAATCCACGTTGGCGACGGCGGAAGGTGAACTTGGAATGATTCCCAAGGATGCCGCTTCGACGATAGAAGCAAAAGCGGGAGAAATATCCTTAAAACGGGTAAAAGAGATCGAAGAAGAGATAGGGCACGATATAATGGCAGTGGTAACCGCTCTATCGGAAAGTTGTGGAGATTCTGGAAGGTGGGTTCACTTTGGAGCCACATCGAACGATATGATAGATACTGCTCATGCACTACAGATAAAGGAGACGATAGAGATACTTGAGGGCCGTTTGATGGGGCTTCTAACAGTTCTGATAGATCTTGCCGAGAAGAATAAGGATAAAGTCTGTGCGGGGAGAACTCATGGTCAGATGGCAATTCCAACCACGTACGGTATGAAATTCACAATTTGGGCAGCTGAGATCGGGAGACATCTAAATAGGATGGAGGAGATGAAGGGAAGAATCCTCGTCGGAAAGCTCTCTGGTGCCGTTGGAACGATGGCAAGCTTCGGCTCAAAGGGGATGGAGTTGCAGGAACTCGTGATGGAAAAGCTCGGTTTGAAGGCGGCAGAGATCTCAAACCAGGTGATACAGAGGGACATATATGCCGAATATTTCTTCTGGCTCGCGAACGTCGCTACAACGCTGGATAAGATCTGCATAGAATTGAGGACACTTCAGAGAACTGAGATTGGAGAGATCAGAGAAAGATTCGGTGAAAAGCAGGTTGGATCTTCGACGATGCCACAAAAGAGAAATCCTATAAAAGCGGAGCAGGTATGCGGTCTTGCGAGGATCATAAGATCATACATAGAACCTGCCCTTATGAATAATACGCTATGGGATGAGAGGGATTTGACGAATTCTTCCTGTGAAAGAGTAATTTTGCCGGAGGCGTCCATCCTCACAGATCATATAATAAAATTGACGACAAAGATACTAGAAGGCATCGAATTCGACGATAAAAAGATAGAGGAGAACTTGTATCTGTTGGATGGTTTAAATCTCTCCGAAGCGATGATGATAGAACTTGCGAAGAGAGGTATCGGAAGACAGAAAGCGCATGAGATATTGAGAACTGTGGCTATGGAAGTTTATAGAACCAGAGAAAAACCAAAAGATCTTCTCTTGCGAGACGATACGGTAAAAGAATATTTTAAAGAAGGAGAGATCGATGAGATATTAGATCCCAAAAATTACATTGGAATGTCCAAAGAGATCGTTGAAAACGTCTTAGATAGGTTAAAAGAGAGACACAACATAAAAGAGAATAAAATATGAAGAGGCCACTTGACATTCTTATATAACTGGCTAGGGTTTTCATGTCGGCTTTCATAAGATTCTCATTCGGTTGGGATGGTCTTCAATCTGGAACTGACAGAAATTTATAAATATCGGAAACGCCATTTAAGGGATGTTATGAAATATAGGTTCCTAGCCGTTCTCGTCTGCGTCTTATTGATTGGTACGATAGCCACTTCTGTTGCCTGCGACCACTCTCATGACGATTCTACGCCAACATCATCACAACCGTATGAAATCAAGGTACAGTATATAAAAGCATCGAGCGATTATGAATACGGTGTAAAGGCGGGAAGGATGTACGCGGGTATGATCAAGCTGTTGCCCTCCATCTTGCCCGATCAACTTGCTAATATGGGGATGCCATCTCTCTCTCCAGATCACATCGAGTATGTGAAAACGTACTACCCAGAATATCTCGAGCGAATGAAAGGGGTAGAGAGGGCAACCGCCGTCCCGCCACAGGATTTAATGCTCATTGGGGCAGCCCTCGGCTCCTACGCCGGATGCACGACCAGCGCCTCTGCCCCACCGGCCACGTTGAACGATGATGTTATACTGACGTGGAACTGCGATCTTCCCATAAGTACAAAAATATTGCTGAAAGATATCTCTTCATCCCCAGAGGTCGACGCGCTCGTCCTCTTCGGAAAGCCCTTGTTATACATCAGGGATATTACAGGCCATAACAAGGTCTTCTGCATCGGAATACCCGGCGTCTTAGAGTTACCTCTGATCAACGATAAGGGCTTGGCATTCGTCGGCAATGCTATCTCAACGAAGGACAATGGCCCCGGACTTTCGGACATTGAGATACTGAATAAGGTGATGGATCGATCTTCGACCGTGGAAGAGGCCGCAGAGCTTATAAAAAATTCACCGAGATTTACATCGGACAAAGCATCTCTCTGCAACTTAAATTACCTATTTGCAGATGCAAATGGGGGAATTGCCAGCATTGAGGCTACAAATAAATACTTTGCAGTCAAATATGGAAAAGAAACTAACGGCATCCTTGCACAGGCGAATCATCATCAATGGCTCGATTTCAGAAAAACCGGTGCACCAAATGCGAACCCTCAGCCATACGGCTATCGCTCCTCGTGGATACGTGCGACGAGGATGTGGGATCTGCTTGAAGAAAACAGAGGCAAGATAGATCTGGATACCGCGATGGATTTTACTAGAGATACTGCAAACGGTCCAGCCCCAGGAAAGGGTGGATACTATTCGATATGTAGATACGGGCCGAGAGACGCGGAAGAGAAGATACCGGACGCCCCATCGCTCTATAAGGAAGATAGTACGATTCTCGCATTCGTGGTTCAACCGAGAGAAAGGGTGATATGGTACTGCGGTGCACACCCGGATGAGGCACCGTATATCAAGATCGATTTAAGTGAGCACTTCGGAAAAGATACAGAGAAGATTAAGGTACAAGAGCATCTGATGATGTTCACTCCACCGCAGATACCACCATTGGAAGAGGTACCGAAAGAAAAGGTCGAAAAAAGGGAGGAGGGCATCTCCCTCCCACCGATCATAGGAAAGATCGCACAACTGCCGCTGTGTGCATCTCCCTTCCTAAATATCTTGTGTAGTTATTACTGCCCGTTTGATCCCACACCGTGTATGAGGCAAATCATCAGGCAGTTATTGCCCTCTGTGGGGTAGTCATCAAAGCTTTATAGTTAACTACCTCACTTAGCTAAAGGTAATTTTTCGATCCACTTATTCAATGACCCACAGTAGCGTGGATCACAGTCTTTAAAGCAACCGATACAGACCGACATCTCACCACCAGAAAAGAGAGAGGTAAATAGCTCTCTTTTGACGGGCGTTATTTTATAACCTCGAGATTTACCTACTTTGACCCACTCTCTTTCTATGATCTCCTCTCTTACGAGTTGGATCAGAATTTTAGAACAGATACTGCTCGTTATGCCAAATTTATCCCCCAAATCTTTTTGTAGAACTCCATCACTACTTCTAATCTCTCTCAATATCCTATCCCTCAAGGACTCCTCTGGCATCCGATTCAATCTCCTCGCTTAAGTGATCATCATTCTTTTGCAGGACGGATAAAAACGATATTATTCCCCCTTAATACCACAGAACCGAGTTTTCTGGTTCTCTCTTCATCTAATATCTCCAT
>CABGHG010000097.1 GCA_902158735.1 Candidatus Methanolliviera sp. GoM_oil | reverse complement strand
GAAAAATTGGCAGAATACGGAAAGATCTTGAATATAGATGCTCGATCGGTCTTCGATATCGACCGTGGATTAGAGACTGTTACATCCGATTTGGAAGATGAATTGAAGGATAAAGAGGATAGTATAAAAGAGATTATCTCAAAGAGATACGATTTGAACGGACAGAATAGCGAGATCAAGAAAGCGAGAGATGAGCTGTCAGGAGCAAAGGATCGTTGTCCGGTCTGCAATGCAAAACTCACAGAGGAACACAAAAAAGATCTGTTGGAGAAATATTCTGCTCATATATCTAAAAATGATGCTCTTATCTCTTCTATGGATGATAATTTGATGCGAATACGATTGGAACGGGACGAACTGGCAAAAAGGGGCGAAAAAGTAAGGCGGATAAACATAGCCGTTTTGGAAGGATATTCAAACGATTTGAGAGAGAAGAAGAGTAGGATAGATGAGATTAAAGAAAACTTAAGAGATGTAGATGAGAAGATACTCTCGCTTAATAAGATAGAAGAAGAGAGAGATAGGAAGGAGAAAGAGAGAAAAAGGGTGGAAGAGCCATATAAGAGATACATATACGCTGATAAATCATTGCAGTCATCTAAAGATCCTTCTAAATTGAGAGAGGAATTAAAAGAGCATGAAGATAAGATAAGATCTCTTAAATGCGAGATAGATCGCATGGGAAGAGAAGTCAGCATCTCACCTGAAGAGGTCGATTTCTCATTAAAAAGATTGAGAACGCTTGAAGGGAAGTTAAACGTCCTTAAAGGGGAAGTTAAAGATAAGCAAAGGGTCTTGGAAGAACTGGATAGAACGAAGAACGATATAGAAAACCATATAAAAGAAGAAAAAACGCTTGGATACCGTATTGAGGAGATCGGTTACGATGAAGAACGCCACAGAGAGATAGAGACGAAATTTAAGACTAAACAAGAGAGATACAATTCATTGGAAGGGAAAAGAAGAGAGCTAAACGGGCGATTTAAGGAGATCTCCGCGAGAATAAAAGAGCTTGGAGAAGAGATAGATAAATTAAAAGAGGACGAGAGAGAACTCAAAAGACTCTCGAAGTTTATCAAGTTTTTGAAGGATATAAGAAACAGCTATGGCAAAGACGGAGTTCAGAAGGCATTGAGAGAAAGATCTATGCCTCTGATCGAGAGATACACGAGAGAATTCTTCAACGAGTTCGGTTTTGAATACTCAGATATTAAATTGAGCGAAGATTACGAGGTCACACTATTCGGTCCATCCGGCGAGAACACGTTGGACATGATGAGTGGGGGAGAAAAGATCTCGATAGCACTGGCGTTGAGGCTTGGGATCGCAAAGGCACTTGCCATGGGAAAGATCGAACTTATGATACTTGATGAACCGACGATTCATCTCGATTCGCAGAGGAGGCATGATTTGATAGATGTCTTCAAGAAGTTATCAGCAATTCCTCAGATGATAATCGTGACGCATGACGCGGATTTAGAAGAGGCTGCCGATTGCGTTCTGACGATAACGAAGGAAGGGGGGAGATCGAAGGTGGTTGAAGTTTAGAACGTTTCTACTATTTTTGCACGATTCATGTATCTATTTTGCGTGGGTATTTTTTATAAAATAATGGAAGATCATCCATAATGAGATGAGATAATGATAGAATATTATCACAGTTATATTACTATAATTTGCCATCTAAAAAAAATTAGTTTATTAGATAAAAACCAAACAAAAAAAAGGAAAAAATTTATATGTAATGCACTCCAACAGTTTATTGAGGTAAACAAACATGGCTGAAGAAAAAGGTGTTTTTGGCGCCTATTCAGATGCGTTTCGTTTGTGGTCTGATATGGCAAGTTCTTGGATGAAGTCGGCAAACGTTTTTTCGATGCCGCACGGAGATACAGGAGATTTATTTAGACCGTTTTTGGGATACTTCGGAGATTGGAGTAAGATGTATGATAGCTTTATGAATGCAACACAGGATATTTTTCCTCCACGCGGGGCATTGAAGGATTATACGGATGTAATGATGGGAGGGATCGACGCCTATATAAAGATATATGATACATGGATCAAGAATGTAGATCGAGTGGGAAGGGCTGGATACGAGTTCGCCACGGGATCAATCTCGGGAAAAGAGATAAATATGGAAGAGATTTTAACCACAATGAGAGGATTTTACGACGATATGCTTGGTTCGCTCGTAGAACCACTGGAATCTCTACCTTTCTCAGACATAAACGTTGTAAAAGAGGCGGTAGAAAAGTTTTTGAGCGCTTTTCCTGATGAAGAGAAGCAGGTGAGGGAATTTTTTGATGGATGCTTCAATTATACGATAAAGACGATGAATGACTGGAATTCCATGATTAAGTCGGCAAGCAAAGATTATGCGGATGGGATAGGACGCGGAGAGTTATCTGTGGAACCTTACCAGAAGATGATCAAGATGTGCAGTGAGACGTACAGTGGTCTATTGAAAGCTTTGAAGCCCTCTCTGGGTCCAGAATACAATTATTTGACAGAAGATCTGGTAGAATGGGCTGGAAAATATCTCGATATGACTTCTTCTATGTTTGAAATTCCCATGAAGCTCTATCAAGGAGTATGGAAGTCCTTTAGCGATGTATCCAAGTACATCGAGGAGATGAGTGGAGAAGAGATCGGTTCGACAGGTGATCTCTATGATAGATGGTCCAAATTTCATCGGAGGTTAAGCTCCGACCTGATGAAGACGGCTAACTTCTCGACAACCGTGCCTGATTTCATCGATAAACTCGTGGATTATACAAAATCGACGGACGCGTTATGCGAAAAGTTGATAGCTTCTCCTTATGCGGCCAAAAAAGAGGTTAGCGATATCCATGAGGCGATTAAAACAGAGACAGCAGAGGCGATTAGAAGAGAGACAGCAGAGGCGATTAGAAGAGAGACAGCAGAAGCAGTGAAGCTTGAGGAGAAGGTAAAAAGGGTAGTGAAGAAGTAACTAGAGAATTGTGAAAAATTCTCCTTTTATTTTTTGATCTATTAAGGATAAATTTTTAATCTTACTTGTCAGAATACTTAACCGAGGAGTAAAGAATGGAAGAAAAAATGGAAGAGATAGAAGATAGATATACGAAGATCTTCGATGCCTATCTCCATCTTCAAACCGAAAGCTACGAGATGATTACGAGGAATGTCGCGATAAACAACTGGATGAGAGATATATACGATAGACTGAAAGAGAATCCGGAGATGGGTATAGATGAGATAAATGATATGTGGGGGGATAATTTTTGGAAGATCTATGAAAATCTCTTCTCGATGTTTTTCAGGCCTTTTAAGGTCGTTACCTATCCGTTCGGTGAATTAATGGAGGCGCAACCCGAGATATTCACGCCCGAATCTCTCTTCGGCATTTACTCAGATTTCTTCAGGATGTTTGGAGAATCACAATTAAGACTATTGAAGGGATTTTCGGATGTCTTCAAGGGATACGGAAAAGAAGATGACATCTCCGCCAGGATGAAGGAACTGCTGCCGTTAAATCTATTGAGGAATATGGCAGATGAGGGGAATGAGACCTATTTTGAGATGCTGGATAAAATATTTGAATACCTCGGAGAGAGCCAATTCTTACTTCCAAAAACGTTCTTTGTTAATGCACACAATTTTTCCGCCGCTTATTCCAAGATATATGGACTTTGGCGAAGATACGAGTTGATGTTCCGCGGCGTCTGGGAAAAATCGCTTCAAAAATTGGCATCTTGGATAGATGGAAATAGAGAGGCAAAATTTGAAGAGTTCTTCAATACGTTCAGAGATATCTTCTCCGAAGAATATGACGAGATTTTGAGGTCAAAAGAGTTCATAGAGGCGCAGAATAAGATCAGAGATGCGCTAACCGATCTAACGGGCTCTGCGGAAAATATGGTGGAGGCGCAGATGGAGATGTTTCCGGTGATGCCCTTTGCACCGAGGAAAGAGGTCGATGAGATCGAGAAGAGGGTATATAATCACAAGAAGATATCGAACGCATTGGAGAGGAGGATCGCAGATATAGAGAAGAAATTTGATAAGATTCCTGATGAACTGAATGTATTGAAGAAGAAGATGGAGAAGATAGAGGTAAAGGGGGAGAAGAATGAATGAGGATATCACTTTTTTAGATGTGATGGAGAGGCTCTCTACGATAGAGGCAGATGTATGGCAGTCGAGCTTCGATGTTGTGGACGAAGATGGCATCTTCAGACTGCTCCACTATCACCCGTTGGTTGAGAAGAGATATAAAGATCCTCTTCTGGTCGTCTATGCATTCATAAACAGACCATACGTCCTCGATATGAGTCCAGATATATCTGTCATTCGCAAATATCTCGAGGCGGGATTTGATGTTTATATGATCGATTGGGGTTATCCAACGGTTGTAGATAGATATATAGAAATAGATGATTATGTGGATTACATAGACAAAAGCATTGATTATATAAAATGGATAGATGAGGTGAACAAATTAAATATACATGGATACTGTTTAGGGGGAGACCTCTCAGTCATATACACCGTTTTACACCAGGAGAACGTAAAAAATTTGATGCTCCAGGCGACCCCAATAGATTTTTCCACGGATAACACAATCGCAATATGGGCGAGATCTTTAAACGCCGATAAGATCGTTGATACCTTTCATCTCGCGCCCGGAGATTTTCTAAACGTCGGTTTTCTCCTCGTAGATCCGATAAATCTGCTCGTTGGAAAGTATCATGGAGTCTTTGAGATGCTCGAGGAAGATAGATCGCTGGCAAATTTTTTAAGGATGGAGAAATGGATATTCGATGCCCCGAGCATTCCGGGAGAGACGTACAGGCAGTACATAAAGGAGTGGTATCAAGAGAATCTATTGATGAAGAATGAATTTAAATCGCACGGTAAGAAGATAAATTTAAACGAGATAAAGGTGCCTCTTCTCGTCTTGGCTGCCACCTACGATCACATCGTACCGATCGAGTCCCAGAAGGTAATTTTGGATTTAATATCGAGCAAGGATAAGGAGATATATGAGATGAAGAAGGGACATATTGGCATAACGACGAGCAGATCGAGCCATAAGGAATTCTGGCCAAAGGCAATCAGATGGTTGGAGGAACGGTCCAAAAAAGTATGAGATGATATCTGATATTCCACGGGCGAGGGGAGAATTTTTCAATCTCATCGAAATATTTTTTCCACAAGTTTCCGTTGGAAAGAGACCTTTTGAAGTAATAGATGAAGATGAAAGGTTTGGTTTCAAGCTTCTTCGGTATGGAGGTAGTGATGGGGAGAAAGTTCTGGTCGTTCCATCCATCGTGAACAGACCCTACATCCTCGATCTGAACGATGATGTGAGTGTTATTGGAAGTTTTTGCGAGAGTTTTGACGTCTATATGATCGATTGGGGCTATCCCACAGTCGAAGATAATAAGATCTCTTTTTCGGATTATATACGGTATGTCGATCGGGCGGTAGATCTCATATCGGATGAGATATCGATCTTGGGATACTGCATAGGTGGAATTATCTCGTTGATGTATGCATCTCTTTATTCAGAGAAGGTAAAGAATCTTATCTTGTTGGCGACGCCTATAGACTTTTCTATGCGATACGATCCGAGGATATCTTTGGGAAGGATTGTTGATGTAGTCGCAAATCAAAGATTTGCATATCCCAAAAATCGAAGATTTTTGAGGACAAGAAAGATCGCAGATCTTTTCGGTAATATCCCAGGAGAATTGATAAATCTCTTCGGCCGCTATATGTTCTTCTCTTATCTTCCATTTTTTTCGGTGCGTGAAGAGTTCATTGAGGAGTTCTTAACGTATGAATCCTGGAGAGATGCTTTAAGGATGTATAGATGGTTCTTGGATGCACAGATGATACCAGGACTCGTTTATATGGAATTTATCGAGAATTGTTATAAAAAAAATTTGCTCATAAAGGGAGAGATGAAGATCGATTCAAAAACCATCGACTTGAGCAAGATAAATGCTCCTTTACTCAATATTCTTGCAAAATATGACCATATCATTCCAATAAAATCAGTGAAGGCATTAAAAGAGGTTTACTCCGGAGATTATGAGGAAATTGTTTTTCCTTCTTCTCACGTCGGACTTTCGGTGAGTAGGAAGGCACACGTGGAACTATGGCCAGAGGTGTGTAGATGGTTAGAAGAACGAAAATAATTTCATCTGTTTAAAGCCAGCCTTTTCATCTTTACTTCTTATATCTTCTATCCATCTATCTGCTTCTGCCTTGGTGTAGCCCAGAAATGCGGAATCTTTATCGTGTTCTTCAAATCTTTTATATGCCTTCTCCTTATTCATGTTTGCATAGCAATAGATACATCCATGCGGGCAAGTATCATAGGCTCCAATATCTGTGCTCTCTGTACACCCGCACCCTTTTCTCGTGGGTTTCTCACGATATTCTAATCCATCCTTATAGAACAGTTCTTCTATGATCTTTCC
>CABGHG010000096.1 GCA_902158735.1 Candidatus Methanolliviera sp. GoM_oil | reverse complement strand
GTATCGATGAATATTTCATGGAGATTGCCAAAGTTGTTGCCAAGCGATCTACCTGTCTTAGAAATCATGTAGGTGCCGTCATCGTCAGAGATAAGAGGATTCTCACCACGGGATATAACGGTGCCCCGAGCGGTCTTCCCCATTGTTTAGATATAGGCTGTTTGAGAGATGAGAATAACATTCCTTCCGGAGAGAATCAGGAGATATGCAGAGGGGTGCACGCAGAACAGAATGCAATAATTCAAGCTGCCCTTCACGGCATAAGCACCGAAGGGGCAACACTTTACTGCACGCATCAACCGTGTAGCCTCTGCGCGAAGATGCTCATAAATGCCCACATAAAAAGGGTGGTCTATTCAGAGAAGTATCCAGATAAAAGGGGTTTGGAATATCTTGAAGAGGCTGGAGTGGATGTGGTGCTCATTCCAATCTCATAGTCCCCTATCATAGAGTGATCGGTAAGAATAATATAGGGGGATATAAATATGAGGTGGAAATTAAGAAAAAGCTTTTGAACCTTGAAAGAGAAGTAAGGTAAAAGATAACATACAAAAGGAAAAAGGAGGAAGGAGTTTTGGCGATATTACCATCAAAAAAAGTGCAGTCTTTGGTTAATAAGAAGATTCAAGTGGAGATGAAGAGGGGGAAATACGTTCTCGAGGGAGTACTCAGAAGTGTTGACGATTATATGAATCTCCATTTGGAGGATACTATGGAGATATTAGATGAAGAGAGAACCAGAAAACTCGGTTCTGTGTTATTAAGGGGGAATAATATCGTTTTTATCTGCCCTGCAAAAGAATGATCACTTAAGCGAGGAGATTGAATCGGATGCCAGAGGAATCCTTGAGGGATAGAATATTGAGAGATATTAGAAGTGGCGATGGAGTTCTACAAAAAGATTTGGGGAATAAATTTGGCATAACGAGCAGTATTTGTTCTAAAATTCTGATCCAACTCGAGAGGGGAGGGCTCATAGAGAGAGAGTGGGCCAAAGTAGGTAAATCTCGAGGTTATAAAATAACGCCCGTCAAAAGGGAGCTATTTAACTCTCTCTTTTCTGGCGATGAGATGTCGGTCTGTATCGGTTGCTTTAAGGACTGTGATCCCCGCTACTGTGGGTCATTGAATAAGTGGATCGAAAAATTACCTTTGGCTAAGTGAGGTGATTTATTTAAGCTTTGAGCCTACTAACAGAGACAATAACTGCCTGATAATTGGTTCTTATACACAATGCGGGATCAAACGGGCAAGCAGTAACTACACGAGATATTTGAGGTAAAAGATTGCACACATCGGCAATTATGTGATCTTTTCCATAATTGATGGAAATGAATCTGTCGAAGTTCCTTTCGATGAGAACAAAGGTATCTATAAATGCGACCTCCAGCTGTCAATCTCTCAATTTTATGCAAAGTAATTTTTATGCTATCATCTACTTAAATATCTTCTACGATATCAAATTACCCCACTTTTACTAAATCTAATTTGATATCACTCGGTTTGAATCGGTCTCTCCTCATCAGCATCGTTAATCGATCGTAAACCGATACGTAAAATTTTTCAAAGAATGGCATTTATCCACACCCGAATTTTAGGTCGTGTACGTCATTCATTGAACAGGCACCCTGAATGTGAACATCTCTTCTAGCGACCATATATGATGGTAAGTCCTTCTGCCATTTTCAGGTGTTCTCTGTCTCCATTTACGTTTTCCATTATTCTCTTCTACCCTAAGAGATCTATGTGGCTTCACGAAATTATACCATGCCTGTATAAAATCCAAAAACTCTTGAATGCATCTCTCTGATCTTTACTCTCATTCATCGTTCTCCTGATGAATCGAGCCAGAGAATTCCGTATGGTTAGGTTCAATCTCCCAACGTAAGATGTATTGATTGCTTAACTATAGAATTACCTTTTCGTATTAATCAATCTTTAAATTATTTTTGAGAGTGAGATGTCATTTTCCATTCAACATTTTTATTAAAAGGTTGAATGGAAGGAATACGTATTCCCTCAAATATTACTGAAATACACTTCTTGCATAATAAGTTTTGATCTTGATGCTATTTTCCTTTCTCGCCCTTTTCCACTTTTGCCAAAAATTCCAGCGTAGCTCGATTGAACTTTTCTAGATGCTAATAAAGATGTTGGACTGTTATTTGCGAGTTTTTATCATCTGCGATACGATCTGACAGGTGATTTCGTTTAGCTTTTGCATATCAGAAGGATGGGTAACAATTTGTGATGAAATCTTCTCATTCCTTTTGCACGATCTTAAGTTAAATCACTTCACCGGAAAATTTCATCATCAATCTCTCCAATTCGTCCATCTCCATCGGTGTTGGAATATCAAAACTCTTATTTTTTATGATCTCACCCGCCAGATCTCGATAGACGCGGGTCTGATTCGATTTGGGTGCATACTCGACTACCGTCTTCCGGTTTATCTCCGCACTCTGAACGATGTCATCCCGGGGGATGAAGTGAACGAGTTTTGATCCTATACGCTCAGAAAACTCCTTTGCCACCTCTTCTTCATTTTTTACGTTTCTGGAATTGCAGATGATGCCCCCCATTCGGATCCCGCTTCGCTCGGCAAACCTTTTTATCGCCTTACAGATGTTGTTTGCGGCGTAGAGTGCCATGAGCTCTCCAGATACCACGATGTAGATCTCCCTCGCGTATCCCTTTCGCATCGGCATTGCGAAGCCTCCACAAACGACATCGCCGAGGACGTCATAGATCGCAACGTCTATCTCGTATTTTCCAAAGGCATCAAGATCTTTCAATATCTGTAGCGCAGTAAGCACACCCCTTCCAGCACACCCAATGCCCGGCTCCGGACCCCCAGATTCGACGCAGTAAATTCCATTACGGGCCTTAAAGACGATATCTTCAAGCGAGATTGCATTTTCGTCTTTTCCAATTCTCATCTCTTCCCGGTATTTCTCGAGAACAGTGGGTATGAGACGCCCTCCAACCAAGACTCTGGTAGAATCTCTCTTCGGGTCGCATCCTACCTGCATCACGTTCAATCCTTTCTCGTGCAGTGCCATCGATATATTTGAGGCGATGACGCTCTTTCCTATTCCTCCTTTTCCATATATCGCTATCTGCCTAACATCCATATTTACCACCTCGCCTTATATCTCTTCTCTTTTGAACGCCATCGATCTGCGAATTCATTTTGAACGACTTCCAGGAGATTTAGAATCCCGTTATAGCCAAAGTACGCTTTATCAATTACTCGAAACCGTCGCATTGGACTTACTACCTCAAAGATATATGGTGTCCATAATTCTTCGATAGCATGCCTCTCAATGTTGCTTCCGAAGACTACCTCTGGACTTATCTCCTCAAGGCTTTTCTTCGTCTTATATACATCCGTTCCATATACTATCTTAGGACTAATTCCAAGGTCATCTACTTCCCTCTCCAGTATTTCTCTAGCATCCGGTCGGGATGAGCGAAGAGCGATTAATTCTGGCTTAAGCTCTAGCTCCTCAATAGCAAATCGAACAAGGGGAATACCAATAGTGGCATCAGCAACGATAGCTGCGGGTGTCCGCTGAAAGCGAGCGACCTCAAAGAAATATCCCCCTTTACGGCGGTATGTTTCCACTACCATCCTCTCCCCCTCAGCCACAAGCCTCTTGGCTATCCCTTGAACTTCAAATCTCTTCCCCAGATCGAAAATCCATCTTCTGGTATTAGTCATTCCGATCGGTAGGGGAATTCCTTGGCAGATTTGCTCCACCCCAAATTCAGAGGAAAGATAGTCCGCTGCTTTCTTTCCAGCATCATGAGATAAAAGCAGGGATGTCTCAGCGGAAGCCACATTTTCAATCTCATTGAGCGTGCTCTTGTAAGTAAGAGTAGCTACAACTTGAACCCCCATCTGGGATAGGATTTGTTTTACCCATTCCAAATCCCCCATCCATGTTGGGTTGGCATTGGCGTGGGGGGCGATGAGACAGACTGAACTTGAAATCTTCCTCTTACTATCCTTAACCAGTTTTCTGAGTATCACATCTAAGGCGATATCTATCCCATCATACTCAGACCCTTTAAACCCAGCACTCTCGATGGGGACAAGCTTAAAGGGAACTTGAGGCTGAAGATCCCGACAAACAGAGACGATATCATCACCAACGATCTCAGGCCCACAGGCAGTGAGGACAAAGAGGGCTTGGATGTTTAATTCTTTTGCCTCCAAGATCGTGTGGGCCAAAAGATCCTCTCCACCGTGAACGATCTCATTCTCACATAGTTTGGTGCAGAGGGTCTCCACCTCGGTATAATCACAATCCTGATGGCCGAAGGCATCATAAACAAGGTATTCACACCCTTGGGGTCCATGAGTGAGAGTGCCACAACCTTTGACCCCCAAGACTGTTTGAGCAGCACCGTTCAAGGCACATCTGAGGTAAGGGTCGAAGCACCTCTCAGTGCTCGTACTCAAAAGCTCGATCCTCTTATCTCCCATGTGGCACCTCTCGTTCCTGAATGAGTTTATAGCCCCCGTAGAGCACCTCTCGAATGAGCTTGGAGCGAGGAAGGCTCCTATTTTCTATGGTCTCCTTAATCAGTGTGGCAATGTTTTTAATTCCCTGAAATCCGTAATGGGGCCTACGAGCAAAGTCACTGAAGTTTACCACCGGGCAGTCAGGAAACCTCTTAGAGTTTCCGCAATAGATGATATTATCGTAATTTCTGACCAGCATCTCCAGCTCCTCTTCTGTTTCGCTCATCTCGTAGTAGCTTCCTAGACGGAAGACCCCATTGGTGAGTATAACTTCTGGATTAAACCCTGTCTCCAAGAGGTATTTTATGCTTGGCATCCTCTCCTTGATCGTATAAGGGTGAACATTGAGAATGATAGGATGGGCATCAAACTCCTCAGCCATCCTCGCTATAGAGAGTGCCCTTATCGGCCCGAAGGAATCCTGTACTTCAACAAGAACCGTCTTCCCCCTAAGTGTTCGCCTCATATAGTCAAGCTCGGGCAAAACTTGCTCCGTCTCCTTCCTTAACACATCTAAAGCCTCCTTCTCCATGCCCAGTGGCCTTGCCACTCCCAAAAGCCATTCTTCGGTCGCTTTAAGCCCATATGGTTGACCTGTCCTGCTGTAGGGTATTCCAAACCTTTCTTGCATCAGGTCGCCAAGCTTCTGCCCCCAGTCATAGCACCAGGAAGCATTGAGTTCAACCTCTCTCGCCCTCTTAATTTCATCCAAAGTGCATCCAGCACACATTGTTGCATTTACCTTTATCCCCACCTCATCTAATAGCCTTCTTATTTCATCTAAATCCTCATCCCACTCGGTGATGGTAGGACCCATACGAGCCCCGATGATGTTTATCGTTTTCTCTTGTTTCTTCTTCGGTGGCTCCATGAGGTCCATAAGAACTCTAAAGGCATCTTCATAACCACTTCTGAAGTCGCCACCAAAACCTTCAGATTGGACCGCCAATACCCGGCAGCTGACCGATTTCTCTGCTTCATGAGCGATTGTCTCTACATCATCACCGATTATTCCTGAAACACAGCAGGAGAGGACAACAATGAGGTCGGGGTGATATCTTTTATCAGCCTCCTTTATTGCCTCCAGGAGCCTCCCCTCCCCACCATAGATGACATTGCTCTCGTTAAGGGTGGTGCAAGCAGTGGGCTCAAGGGGAACCCCACGAGACTCGCAACACTCCCTCCTTTTGATAACATTGGATACCCATAGAGTGCACCCAGTGGGTCCATGAACTATGGGGACGACATGGCGAATGCCGTTTAGGACGAAAAAGGCAGTCATAAACTTGCACATAGGGGCATGTGATGCTTGTGTCTTTGGAATCATCTCCCCTTTTTCTACCTTCTCCAAGAGCTGCCACAGATCGCCGTGGAAAGCGATATAATCATCTTCCGTCATTTTATCATCTCAATAAACCTCTTGTATAATTATCCTTTTCTGGCATAAAAAAACTATCGATAGTCTTCTCATTCTCATAGAATCACCCAAAGATCATACAACCGATGATAGAAATAGGTCATTGAAATATCTCTCCTGCCCTTCTAATTGTGGTATCTGCTCAAACCCATTCTTCTCAAGTTTCTCTCCCGTCTCTTGCACCAATCTTCTATAAGATAGATGTTTATCAGACGTCATACTCTCTAATTCCTTTATCGTCTCAACGAGAAAATATGTAAATGCCCCGTGATATCCCCCGCCTATGAATGTGTCCATCGATGTCTGTCCTTCTTTACACGCCGCGAGTAAGATATTTCTCTCCTCATTCACATCGATACCGAACTTTTTTCGTCTTCCCCTCATCCCCTCGTCGATCTCCCAGGCAAGATCCGGCGGAGGAGGAAGAAACTTTCCGATCCGCGTCTCTCCTAGAATCCCAAGTTCTCCAGAGATCTCTCTCGTGGCCGTTCCAGAGTGACAGCTATCCAAGATGACGGTTAGATTTACGCCTTCCGGCAGATTAGAAAAACGCTCATGGAGGTCGTCATCGATGATACATGTCTTCTCAAAGTTATAGGGCGCGGTATCGGCTGGGCAGATGCACTCATCAAGATAATCGTCTTCATCTCTCTCGCCAATATCCGGGATCTGAG
>CABGHG010000095.1 GCA_902158735.1 Candidatus Methanolliviera sp. GoM_oil | reverse complement strand
ATTCCATTACTCTGGAGGTCTACTTTCAGGTCTTTTATATTCATATTATAGATTGAGTATCTTTAATCTATCTCCATCTTTTCAAAGCAATACGATCCCAAGATCATCAAAACGATCGAAATTACGAGCAAGATGATGAAATCATGGATCAACGGAAATGCCGAATAACCGACGAGACTTCCGCGAAGCCCATCAATTCCGTACGTGAAGGGATTTATACAGATGATAGATTTAATCCACTGCGGCATCATCTCCATTGGGAGAAAGGCGGGTGATGCAAAGAATATCGGCATCTGTATCATGCTTATGATCGACATGAATCCTTCCATATCACCCAACTGCGTCGCAAGGATCACTCCAAATCCAATAAATGTGGCACATATCAGAACCATGAAGACGATCGAGAGTAATAAACCGGATACTGAAGAGACATTAACGCCCATAAACACGCTTATTCCTATTATCATGAATCCCTGTATGATTGAGGTGGTCATACCCCCAAGACTCCTGCCAAGCATGATCGATAATCGGTTGACCGGCGCGATCAATACCTCTTTCAAGAATCCAAATTCTTTGTCCCAGAGAACGGATGCTCCTGCCATCATCGATGAGAAGAGTAACGTCATTCCAAGTATTCCGGGTGCCAGATAGTCGAGAAAGTTCATACTTTCGGGTATTCCCGGCATCGAGCCAGACGGTAAAAGGCCAAGTGGTATGCCAAGAAATGCGAGGAAGAGAAGGGGCATTATTATTGAGCTGACGAGTCTCGCCTTCATCCGAAAAAATCTTATCATCTCCCTAAGCCACATCGTGTACATCGGCAAAGGATCGATTATTCTCATCTTACCTCTCTTTTCTTCTTCATTCCCTTAACGCCTCCCTCAACATCTCTTATCGCCCTACCGGTAAAGTGCAAGAATACATCTTCCAGGCTTGGTTTATGTTCATCGATGGACGATATGATGAATCCATTTTCGTCTGCAAAATCGATAAGTTCAGGCACCCTTCCATCGCCACTCTCTACATTCAGTAATATTGAGTTGCTGTACTCCTCGGCGCTCTTCACCCAGTCGAGCTTTTTTATCGTCTCTATAAAATCGCCATTATTTCTGTTGGCATTTGAAAATCTACGATCTTCAAGTTTGCGAACCTTCGGTTCGCAATCAATTTGAAGAGAGATTAGATCGGTTCCTACCGTCTCCTTCAGCTTATCAGGTGTATCTATCGCTATTATCTTTGCTTGATCGATGATTACTACCCTATCACAGAGATAATCCGCCTCTTCTATATAATGGGTGGTGAGCATTACGGTTGTGTCCTCCTTCTCCTTCGCCCTTTTGATCTGATTCCATAGATCCATTCTTGCTTTTATATCGAAACCTATTGTCGGCTCATCGAGAAATACTACCTTTGGATCTGCCATAAAACCTCTTGCCACCTCAAATCTGCGTCTAATCCCCTCGGAGACATCATTAAGCCTAATATCTTCCTTACCATTCAATTCAAGTAAGTCCATGACTTCCGAGATCTTTTCCTTCCTTTCTTCCTTACTCATAGAGTACATTCTGGCATGAAAATCCAAATTCTGTCTGCCCGTTAAGAAACGATCGCTAGATCTGTCCTGAAATACGACCCCTATACAACTTCTAACTTGATCTCTCTCTTTCACCACATCGTAGCCACAGATCTTGGCTGAGCCAGAAGTTGGATGTAGAAGGGTTGTTAGCATCTTTATACAGGTAGATTTTCCAGCCCCATTTGGGCCGAGAAAGCCGAATATCTCTCCTTTCTTGACCATAAAGGATATGTGATCCACGGCTATAAGATCTCCAAACTTCTTTGTAAGCCCATCAACCTCTATGACATCTTCCATATCTCATTCTTCCTCGATTTTCTTCCCGGTATAATGTAAGAGGACATCATTCAAGCTCGGTCTATGCGATTTGATGGAGGAGATGATAAATCTATTCTCTCGGGCAATCCTTACTATATCGGGTATCCCCATTTCTCTCTCTTTCATGCTCAACTCCAATAAATCGCCACGTTCTTCAATCCTTTTAACACAGCCTATCCCCTGAAGCAACCTTATAAAATTCTTCTCCGATCCCTTTGATAGCTTGAGAAAGATTATATTCTCTCCTATAGATGCTTTTAATCCCTCAGGTGTACCAGTTACAACCAATCTTCCTTCGTCCATGATCGCCACCCTATTGCAGAGGTAATCGGCCTCCTCGATGTAAGATGTTGCCAAGAATACGGTCATTCCCATCTCTTTATTCACTCGCTTGACGTAATCCCATAGATATCTTCTCGTCTGCACATCGACGCCTATCGTTGGTTCATCCAAAAATAGAAGATTAGGATATGTGAGCATTCCCCTCGCTATCTCAAGTCGGCGCAACATGCCGCCGGAGTAATCCTTGACTCTCACGTTGGCATTATCTGTTAATCCCACCGTATTCAAAACGTCAGCTACCCTCTTTGCCCTCACCTTCTTCGGCAAGTTATACATTCTGGCGGTGAAATCTAAATTCTGCTTACCCGTTAGATAGGTATCAACAGCTTGCTCCTCAAAGACCAGTCCAATGGATCTTCTGACGTCGTCTTTCTCCTTAAGGATATCATATCCACAGACGGTGGCTGATCCAGAATCGGGATTGAGTAGAGATGTCAGCATCAATATGGTTGTCGTCTTTCCAGCACCGTTTAAACCGACCAATCCAAATATCTCGCCCTTTTTAACCGTAAAGCTAATGTCATCCACCGCCAAAGAACCATTGAATCTTTTGGTAAGTTTATTTACCTCTATGATATCTTCTATCTCTTTGCTCACGATATCCATTGTGTTGTCATCTTACGATATACAAATTGTCCTATTCATATCTGACCGCTTCAGCCGGACTCATCTTGGACGCCTTCCACGCGGGATATAGCCCTGATAAAACGCCAACGATGATGGCGATTGCCATCCCGGCGAGTATAACCTCCGGTTTAACCGATACCGGAATATCTATATTTTGAAATGAACCGATGACGCTGATGATCTTTGATGCCGCTATGCCAAGAAGACAGCCAAACACCCCTCCGATGGCGCTTATGATCGATGTCTCTGCTATAAAGAGGGATAAAATATTTGAGTTCTTTGCCCCGATCGCCTTCATTATCCCTATCTCATGCGTTCGTTCCATAATTGACATGAACATCGTGTTCATTATACCCAAAGACGCTACGATGAGAGCAATAGCCGCTATAGAACCCAAAAACAGCCCCAGCATAGATAGTATTCTCTCAAAGATCTCTTTGAATTGTGACATCGTCATCACGAGCGTGAAATTTTTGCTCCTGTGGTTCCTATCTATACCCTCTTTTATCTCATTCGCTATCTTATCGGCATCCCTCGCGTCCTTGACTTTTACGAATACCGTAGAAATTGTTACTCCCCCGAAGAGATCCTTTGCATCTTTATCTGTGATCAGTATCGATGAATCTACCGGGAAGAGATTCGTGGAACCCCCCCTCTCTGATATTCCGACAACCTTGAATTCCTTTTTCCCTATCTTTAAAGAAGAGTTGAGATGGATATGACCAAAGATATTCTCTGCGACCGTGCGTCCGACCACACACGCCCGCTTATCGCTCTCTTTCAACATCCTTCCATCCGAGATGGGAACATCCCCTGAGACCCGCTGGAAGTCCGTTGGATTCACTCCATTTATCGGGACGTACTGTTTTTCTCCACCATATTCTACATTACTTATCTCACTTATTCGTGCATCAGTCCACTCCACACCATTTATTCGCTTTATATCTGCCAGATCCTTCGGAGTAAACCCCATACCGGATGAGAATCCCCCCATGGAAGGCGTCACGACGATCACATCCATACTCCCACTCATCTCTTTAGTTATGGCATCATTCATGCCGTATCCGATTGAGATCAATGCCACGAGTGCCGCGATCCCGATCGCTATCCCCAAAATAGTCAGTATGGATCGCACCTTTCTCTCGCCTATATTTCTAAGCGAGGAGGAGACGATGTCAAACATTTAAAAATCTCCGTTTAAGATTCTTCCATCCTTCATCTTCACGAGTCTCCCAGCACTTTTGGCAATCTCCGCATCGTGCGTGACAATAATGATTGTCTTACCCCCGCTATTCAACTCCTCCAACATATCCATGATCGCCGCACCCGCCGTGCTATCGACGTTTCCCGTCGGTTCGTCTCCCAATATTATCATCGGATCATTTGCAAGAGATCTTGCTATTGCCACCCGCTGTTGTTCTCCACCGCTGAGCTCAGATGGCCTATGATAAACTCTATCTTTCAATCCAACCCTTTCCAAAAGCATCTTTGCCTTCTTCATCCTTCTTTCTGTATCGATGCCCATAAAATATAGAGGAAGTGCAACGTTCTCCAACGCGTTCATCGTATGTATCAGATTGAATTGTTGAAATATGAAACCTATACTTTCCCTCCTGATCTTTGCCAGTTCATTGTCGCCAAGTTTTGAGAGATCTTTTCCGTCGAGAACGATCATTCCTGCGGTCGGTCTGTCCAGACACCCTATCATATTGAGGAGAGTGGATTTTCCTGATCCTGATGGACCCATAATAGAGAGAAACTCTCCCTCTTCAATATTCAGATCTATTCCCCTCAGGGCGTGCACCTTAATCGTGCCTGCCTGATATGTCTTCTCCACTTTTTTTAGGGAAAGCATGTAAAAATCTCCGATTTTTACGTCAGCAAATCTTTGATTTGCGGCATTTATTTCCTTCTTCGCATAAGTATGCCGAGAACGACGAAGATTATCAGGAAGATCGGTATCAAGGAGTACCCATACCCCACTTTTGTCTGTGCGGCAAGAACCTTGAGGTCTATCGTATAATCCCTCGATTCGTAATAGTTTTCGCCACTCTTGTACCTTACTTTGAATCCGATCTTCTCTGTCCCCTCCTCTAAATTAGCTGTATCGATCTTGAAGCTTACGGGAAAGGCATCGTTTGGTTCCATGACCCCTATGAATGCCTCGGATGGGAGAGCATCTTTCGTTGTCGGAACAACCGAGACCGCATCTATCATTCCCGATCTTCCGTTTATCACTTCCATCTCTATCTTTGCTTCTCCTCCTGGAGATACTGGTTCTGGACGCTCTACAAAGACGATCCTAACCTCTTCCTTATCTTCCGCCTTCACCATCTTTTTAAATATCTCCTCGTGCAGATTCCCCCCATTCTTGTACTGAACGATGAATTCGATCTCTTGCTCTCCCTTGGTCCTCGGCGCGACGGAAAAAGTTATCTCTCTCGACTCGTGGGGGCCCAAACCAACGATCCTCTCCTCTTTCTTTGCCCCTCCAAGCATCTCCGAGTATTGTTTGGATAGATCCTCAAACTGAGAGAACAATCCTTCCGATTGACTTTTTTCTTTCTCAAGTCCTTCTTCCTCGGTTGTGGTGGAGCTTAATAGAATCTCCTTCGGCATGAAATCAAATTTTCCAATAGGTTTGACTCTCACACTGTATATGGGATTCGGTCTGTTATTCACCACCAGCAGCTTTATCTCTTCAGACCCTTTTAGGGAAATGCTCGCGGGGATATCTTTCTCTAAAATTTCCACTGTGCTATTATCTACCTCGATTGGAATCGGAAACTTGATCTCATTCCCTCCTTTAACGAGGATACATAATTGTAGGAAATATGTTCCGTCTTTCAACCCTTTCGGGACATTTATCGGAAAAGAGAGTTTCATACCTCCGGATGAAAGTTCTCCAAGATTAGAATATCCTTGATCACATTCTATCTCATCGCCCTCCAGATAGACTTTCTCCACATCGGCTCCCCTTCGGGAGAATAGACCGCCTCCTCCTGTGCTACCAATGTTCACTTCCAAGAGCCCGTGGTCACCCGACATGAATGACTGGGGATTAGTCTTATAATCGGTGACTGATACCTGTGCAGAGGACATATTTAGCGGCAGGAGTAATGCAGCTAAGACGATGCCGAGCACGATCAATTTGTCTCTTTTACGCATAGTATCGATCCTTATCAGAAAAGGTCTATATTTAATTTTCCTACATGGTCTCAAAAATCGTGATGACATAAGATTTATATATCGAAGGTATATCCGGAAAAAACAGTTGGGGATCTTACATGAACGAAGTTGATAAAAAATTCTACGAGATTTATGGTAAAAAGACCAAGATCAAAGAATATCAGCGATCTGGCAAGAAGATTTTGGGCTCATTCTGCAGCTACACACCAGAGGAGATCATTCATGCCGCAGGGCTCGTTCCGATTCGCATCTTTGGAGAAAGAACGGATATGGAAGAAGTCAATACCCACGTATCGAGCTGGATATGTTATTACGCCAGAAGGGCTCTTGAAGATGGGTTGAGGGGAGATTATGAATTTTTGGATGGTATCGTCTCGGTGACATCCGACGACACGAATATGCCGATGTATTCAATATGGAAGAAGGAGGTGGGTGCCAACTATGCGTATCTGGTCCAACTCCCGTTCGCAATAAACGAGACTGCCATAAAATTTTATACCAAGATACTGAAGAAGTTCAAGAGATCTTTAGAAGAATTTTACTCGATGGAGATAACAGATCAACGTTTAAAGGAATCCATTAAGATATACAACAGATCCCGAGCCTTGCTTC
>CABGHG010000094.1 GCA_902158735.1 Candidatus Methanolliviera sp. GoM_oil | reverse complement strand
ATAGTTCTCTTTCTGGACAAGGTCGGAACGGGATTGGGGATGGATCTCGAATTTTTGGAAGAGCTCAGAGGGATGTCCGTGCATTCTATGATCTTTGGGGGAGGAATAAGGGGATTAGAAGATCTCGATAGACTCAAAGATATTGGAATGGATGGTGCATTAGTTGCCACAGCCGTTTATAACGGCAAGATACCTTTAGATCTGTTGAGATGATGGAAATGGTACTCCCAGAAATAGAAGATTTGAAGAGATATTCTTTTGAGATTGGGGCAATAAGACCGCCTTCGGAGGGAGGAAGTTATTCTCTCTTGATAAGAGCCACGCGCAACTGTCCGTGGTCAAAATGCAAATTCTGTTATGGCACACCCTACAATCGAGAGAAATTTCAGATGAGACCGGTGGAAGAGATAAAGGAGGATATTCAATCCGTGAAAGATATCGCCGATGGGATAACTGTTATAGCTGAAAAACTCGGCGGAATGGACTGGGCGGGGAAGGTCATCGATCCATTGTTTTTGTATGAAAAAGATTTTGAAGAGCTAAATGAGAACGAATCAAGTAATCTTCAATCTCTTGTAAACGTCTATAATTGGCTCTATTCGGGTGGAAGAACGGTCTTCTTGCAGGACGCAAACAGTTTGATCATGCGTCCCGCTGAATTGATCGAGGTGGTAAAATATCTTAAAGAGACGTTTCCAAGCATAGAGCGAGTTACATCTTACGCTCGATCGAAGACGCTTTCAAAAAGGTCTCTCGAAGATCTAACGGCAATAAGAAGATCGGGGCTCTTAAGACTACATGTTGGCCTTGAAAGCGGGGACGATGACGTCTTAAGATATGTCAATAAGGGCGTTACTGCAGAGGAGCAGGTTCTTGGGGGAATAAAGGCTAAAGAGGCAGGTTTTGAACTTTCTGAATATATTATGCCTGGTTTGGGCGGAAAGAAGATGTCGGAGCAACATGCGAGGAATACAGCAAGCGTTCTAAATGAGATAGATCCAGATTTCGTCAGATCGAGACCATATACTCCAAATCCATTAACGCCGCTCTTTGAAGAATGGACGAGTGGAAATTTTGAGTTATTATCACCGTATGGATACCTGAGAGAGATAAAGATGATGGTCGAAGATTTAAAGTTCAACGGCAGACTTTGCTTTGATCATGCGATGAATTTTTGGCGCGGAAGAGATGAAAGACCGCTCTTCAGGATGGATTATAGTGGGTATAAATTCCCTGAAGAGAAAGATGAAGTTTTAGATCTTATAGAAGAAGGGTTAAAGATCAAAGAATCGAGACACGTGCAACGAATAGAATACCTGATGTGAGTATAAAAGTTTTTGAATGAGATTACTATTCTTTCCAACCATGAGTCGGATAGGTGTGGGCGTTCTGGTCTCTGGCAGGGGGACAGATCTTCAATCTATAATAGATGCCTCAGAAGAGGGGAAGATAGATGCAGATGTAAAGGTGGTCATAAGCAATAAAAAAGATGCCTATGCTTTAAAAAGGGCAATAAAACATGGTATCAACGATGTTTATGTAGAAACGAAGGGGAGAGAAAGAGAAGAATACGAAGCGGAGATGGACAGGATTTTGAGGGATTATGGGGTTGATCTGGTTGTTGGTGCCGGATGGATGAGAATTCTGACCCATTTTTTCGTGGGAAGATGGAGAGGAAGATTGATCAACATTCATCCATCGTTATTGCCATCTTTTGCAGGGACAGATGGCCCGGGAGACGCTTTTGGATATGGCGTAAAGATCGCGGGATGCACCACCCATTTCATGAGTGAAACGGTGGATCGTGGTCCGATAATTTTGCAGGCGGCCGTTTTGGCGAGAGAGAAAGACACAGAAGAAAGATTGGCTCAAAGAATCCTGGATGCCGAGCATCAGATCCTGCCGAGAACGATCGATCTTTTTTCTAAGAAGAGGCTCGCAATCGAGGGAGAAAAGGTGAGGATACTGCCCGGAGATTCATGGAAAGAGAAATATCCCGTGATCCCAAACGTCTTATACAGTGAAGGATATTGATTGGCTCTTCTCTCTGAGAAGATTTGGGATCAATCTTGGTCTTGAGAGAATAGAGAAACTATTGGAAAGGATGGAGCATCCCGAAAAAAATTATGATATCATTCACATCGGAGGGACAAATGGGAAGGGGTCTGTCTGCACATTCATAGGATCCATCCTCAGTGAGTCTGGCTATAAAACCGGTGTCTATACTTCTCCATCTCTAAAAATAGAAGAGAGATTTGTAATAGATGGGAAGAATATCTCTAAGAAAGATCTTTTGGAGATTATATGCGAGATAAGGCATCATGCAGAAGAGCTGGGCGCGACATTCTTTGAGGTTACCACGGCGATCGCGCTTAAATATTTTCAACTAAAAGAAGTGGATTTCGCGGTTTTAGAGGTGGGGCTTGGAGGAAGATTTGATGCAACTAACACCGTTAAACCGATCGTTTCAGTAATAACTAACGTATTTAAGGATCATACAGATATATTGGGAGAAGAGATAAGGGATATCGCGTTTGAGAAGGCTGGTATCCTAAAGGAAGGGGTGCCCGTCATAACCGGCTGTGCGGAGGATGCGCTCGAAGTGATAAGAGAGGTTTCAAACGAGAGAGGGAGTGAAGTTAGGTTAAGAAAAGGATTTAAAAGGCTTTATTTTGGAAAAGAATTTCAAATATTTGAAATAGGCAGATACAAATTAAAGACGTGGCTCTTGGGTGAGTATCAGGGAGAAAATCTCTCTTTGGCGTTGGGCGTGATCGAATATCTAAAAGAGTTGGGATACGAGATAAAAGAAGGAGATGTAGTAAGGGGTGTTGAAAAAGCTAAGATTAATGGAAGGTTGGAATTTATTGGAGATATTCTCCTTGACGGGGCGCACAATCAAAAAGGTATGGAAGTTCTATTCAAGACGTTAAGAGAGTTCAATTATAAAAGACTCATCTTAATCCTTGGAATCCTTGCCGATAAAGATATAGACGGGATGATCTCGGAGATTCATGCGGATGTTGTCATAACGACGAGGTCTAAAAATCCCAGAAGCGCGGATCCAGAGAAGATCGCAGAGAAATTTAAAGGAAGATCTTGCAAGGAGGTATTTATTACAAGAGATATTGAGGAGGCGATGGGATTGGCAAAAGATATTGCGTCCAAAGGAGACCTTATCTGTGTGACTGGATCGCTGTACCTTGTTGGGGAGGCAAGAGGAATACTTTATGGGTGTTAAAAAAATTTCTTTTGGGGGAAGGACGTTGATAATGGGAATCTTAAATGTTACTCCTAACTCCTTTTACGAAGGTGGAAGATTTCTCGATGCTGAAGAAGCGTTGGAACATGGATTAAAACTCGTCGAAGAAGGAGCTGACATCATAGATATTGGTGGAGAATCCACGCATCCGGGAGCTCTTCCCGTTTTTGCAGAGGAAGAGGAGAGGAGGATATTACCCGTCATAAGAGGGCTTAAAAACGAGATAGACGTGCCAATATCCGTTGATACATATAAGGCAGAGGTTGCAGAGGCGGCGATAAAGGCGGGGGCGTCGATGATAAATGATATAAGTGCACTAAGATTTGATGAGAAGATGGTTAGAGTGGCGGTAGAATACGATGTAGCAGTATCTTTGATGCATATGAAGGGTAACCCGAGGGATATGCAGTTCAATCCTTATTATGAAGATGTGATGGGTGAGATAATATCTTTTTTGGGTGAGAGAATAAGATTTGCATTGGATAATGGGATTTCTGAGGATAAAATTGTGATCGATCCTGGAATAGGGTTTGGGAAGAGAACTGGGAGAGGGATAGAAGATAATTGTATAATATTAAGAAGGCTCAAGGAATTAAAGTCGTTTAAGAAACCTATTTTGGTAGGAACATCCAGAAAAACGTTCATAGGGAATATATGTAATAAACCTCTCCCGGAAGAAAGATTGGATGGTAGTTTGGCCACGGTGGCGATCGCAGTAGCAAACGGCGCTGATATCGTGAGGGCCCACGACGTCAAAGAGACTAAATCTGTGGTGGCTATGGTGGATAAGATAGTAAGATAATAGATCTGCAAAGAGCGTCATAAAATGCAAGTTCTTCCTTGCTAATATTCATTTATTTCTCCTCTCTTTTCTGCTTCTCTAAATTTCATCAGAAGATTTTATATAGAGAACTTTGCAAAACCCCCTAAATCTAAATAGCCTCTGCCCTTTCTTTCCATACTTCTCATTTGGACACCAATATTCTGATATTTTGATATTAAATCTTTTCAGCAACCTACAGACACTACCAATTTTTTTAAATAACAAAAAATTAAAAAAAGAACAAATATTCATTTTCCTTGAGCCAATTTTTATGTTTTTTATAATCAGGTAGCATAATCTTAACCTTATCCCAAAATTTCCTGGAATGATTTCTTTCTTCAATATGCGCTAGCTCATGTACAACAACATAATCAATAACTTTTAAAGGTGCCATAATCAACCGCCAGCTGAAATTTAAATTCCCCTTTATACTGCACGACCCCCAACGCTTCTGAGCATTTGTAATATTTATTTTATTATATTTAATTCCTGAAGACGAAGAATACCGTGCTACTCTTTCTGAGATTTTGCTATATGCTTGCTTTTTATACCACCCGATAAAAACTTCTCTCGCATTTTCAACATATTCACTTGATAATATAAAACTATTATTATCAAAAATGATAGGAGGATATGTTTTATCAGTTATAAACAGTTTATAGATATTTCCCAAATACAAAAAACCTTCACCGTTTACAAATTCTTTCTGATCTGTTTTTTTATACTTCTCCTTGGCAAGTTTCTGCTTTTCAGAAATCCAGAATCTCTTTTTATACACAATTTTTTGAATTGTTTCATAAGAAGCATGCTCAGGAGCTCTAACAATCAAGCTCGCATCGCTCTTTATCTCCAATGCAAATGTTCTCCTTCTTGTCCTTATTATTTTGTCAATCTTAATGTCATCCATTGTTATCTACCAACATCTTCTGCCATAACCAAATTAGTGAACTACCCCACCCTTACGGATGGGGCTTCCTGTATCACCGTTCTCTTTGAGAACTCCTCAGGCTTAAATTCGGACAGTTCCTGCCCTACATTTAATTTTTTAAATCCTCTTTTTAGAATGTTAATTGCAGCGTTTTGATCTCTATCCATTACCAGTCCACAAAATGGGCACCTATGAACTCTTTGGCTTAAAGATTTCTTGACAATCATGCCGCAATTTGAACATTCCTGACTTGTATTCTTTGGATTAACAAATTCAACTCTCCTACCAGCTTCCTCCGCTTTGTAAGATACAAAATTTGTTAATTGTGACCATGAGACGTCACTTATGGATTTAGCTAAGTGATGATTTTTAAGCATGTTTCTAATTTTTAGATCCTCAAAGACGATTAGATCGAAGGCATTAACTAATCCTCGACTTATCTTATGTATTAGATCGGTTCTTTGCTCTCTAACCTTTCTATGAGTTCTAGATACTTCAAATCGTCTTTTAGTTCTATTATCCGATCCTTTCCTCGTCTTTGAAAATCGAAGATTTTCGAGATCCCACGACGAAGTCGTGAGGACTTTGCTTAACTTTCTCTGCTTTCTCTTCAACTTTCCTTCAGATTTAACCAAATATCTTGGATTATCCTCCATGTCTCCGTTTGAAAGTGTTATTAGATGGTTTATCCCCAAATCTATACCTATTGGATTTGCTAAATATATTACTTCGTAATTTGGTTCTTCTATCTCAATTTCTCTGGAAACCGTAAAACAAGCATACCAACGATCTAAATCTCTTTCAATTGTGCAAGTCTTGATATTCGCGTCTTCTGGTATATCTCTATGATTTTTGATATTAACAGATCCGATCTTTGATAGAATTAACTTTCTATCTTCAAGCCCAAACCCACTTTGAGGATATGTAAAGGAATCATACCTATCTTTGCCTTTGTATCTCGGATAACCCGCTTTCTCTTTCCTTTTAACTCGTCTAAAGAAGTTCTTGAAGGCTTTATCTATTCTCTTTAAAACGTCTTGAACGACTTGAGAATGAACTTCTTTTAGATTGTCATCGAAGGTTTTGATCTCTTTCAGTTGGTTAGCTTGATCGTAATAATTGATAGATTTATGGGAAGCATACCAAGCATCTCTCCTTTCGGTCAAACAATCATTATAGAGAACTCTGCAAATATTTAGCCACTCTTCTAAATGAGCCTTTTGTTCTCGGTTTGGATATATCCTATATTTGTAAGTTCTTTTAAGTCTCATTTAACCTCTATACCAATAGGTTAATATATTTTGAAGTTTAAATAGTTTTTGGTATGGCGTGAGTTCTTTTATTTGATCTCTATACCAACGCCATACCTTTAACGTTTATCGTTTAGTATCCCCTCCCTTACGGAAGGGGTTTTCAAAGGGAGATAAAGACCT
Source organism: Candidatus Methanolliviera sp. GoM_oil (assembly GCA_902158735.1). GTDB lineage: Archaea > Halobacteriota > Methanoliparia > Methanoliparales > Methanoliparaceae > Methanolliviera. The sequence goes on along the minus strand of CABGHG010000094.1, from coordinate 248 downwards.
CGTCTAATGGCTTCTCAGATCAACTATTCTCTTCATTTTTCCCTCAGATATAGGAATCGTCTTCGGTTCGCCTAATTCCACGTACGTTCTCAAGTCTTTTCTTGGATGCTTCTCGATCCTACCATTATATCCATTCCACCTTGGGTGGTCTTCTCTCTATCCAATTTTTATACGTGAATTTTGGATGACCCAATACCAGAGCACCATAAATCCTATTATTTTTCGGTATCGAAAGAATGCTTGGAATT
>CABGHG010000093.1 GCA_902158735.1 Candidatus Methanolliviera sp. GoM_oil | reverse complement strand
GAGGATTTTTGATTATGGGGGAAGATGTCGGCACCGACCAGCCCCCCTGAAAACGTCCCATTTTCATCTTTCCCGTTTCCCATGCAATCGTGCAGTTGCCCATCCCCAATTTACCGCTTCTCGTGAATTAGTGCAAAAGCCCCACCCCAACCCTTGCCATCTGCCACGTGCCACCTTGCCCATGCCCCCCCTGAAAATGCCCCATCTTCACGAATCCCCGATTCGTCTTATTTGTAAAAGTTCCCCTTCTTCACGTTTAACACCCCATTCTTCACGTTGCCAACGGCGGATCTGCACCACCGCCGACTATCTTGTGCAGAGCGGGGATAGGTATAATGATAATGTCATTACACGGATACCCAGACATGCAGGGTATCCGTGTCCTACCGTTAAAAGGTCGATACAAGGGTGGCTAAAAACGGAAAAACGACCGCCACCCTTGTGTTCGATCGATCTTTTAACGATAAGACTGTAAAGGAAACAAGGAAGGGTTGGGGGTATGCTTGCTCACCCTTCACAGTTCAACGGTTCGGATCTTCGGATGTTTCTTTTGATCTGATCTGGTGGGGTGGGTGCAAGGTGTATCTTCGCATGATACGATCCCTTTAAGAGTGTAGTTAAAGAAACCACAAAAATAAAAAACCGGGGAGATAAGAGAAAAGTAAGGGTGTAATGCTTTTCTTTTTAGAATTTAAGGTATTGGAAGAGAGATTGTAAATTTCTCAACATTGGCTTCTCTCCCCTGCCTCTGCTTTTGGATATTATATCTATTAATTCATTGTATGCTATGGGATCAGATGGCTTCAATTAGGCTTCTAAACTTATCTTCCTGGTTCCACTGTGTTTCGTCAAGTCCAAATGGAGCTACGGTTTCGATTCCCTCTTTCTTTAACTTCGAAACTACGTGATCTGGTACGGGAAAAGCTGATATCAGCGACATCTTCGTAGGTTTATAGGTTTTAAAGTAATCTATGACCTGTTCATCGATATTTTGCTCCCATTTCTCAAATGCCTGCTCCTTGCATTCAATTAATAGGTCGATCTTGCCCACAATATCCTCAAAGTATACGTTTGGCAGACCGAAGAATTCCTCACTATTCATCTTCTCAACCTCGCGGTATTTAGGCTTTTTCGAGAATAGTGATTCACGATCTCTTTTCTGGACAACGATATCGAATCTCCTTGTAGTGTTGCTCTTCATAGTAGAATATATCTCGCTTCCCGATCGAGCGATCCTAACCGTCTTTCTTTTATCTTCAGCGTTTAGTGGATATGGAACGCTGGCTTCATGCCAAATGGAGTAAATGTTATTATCGTACTTGACTTTCATAGTGGGCGCAGCCCAACTTAAGGGCATCATAAGGTCTAAATTTTTGATCCGGCATTTCATCTCTTGTTCAAGAAATACATCTTTATTGATGATCTCTGCTCCCCACATCACTTTAGGAATCTTGAAGAGGACAAAGGCCTGATGAAGCAGTTTACTCATCTGAGTTATGCTTCTCTTTCTTCCGATCTCTTTGAAGTTGACTATTTTAGCTAAATAGTCAGTAGGTTTATTGAAGAGATCAGATGATGTCTCTGGCAACCTTATTCTCACCCCAGATGGAATTAGGTCTTTGATTGAATCTTTCCATCTCAATAGCCTCTCAATCTCGCCACAAAGCTCGGCGGAGATGATTTGTGGAGAAAACAACTCCATGAACTTAGGAAAATCGCTTGGTTCTCCAATCCTCAGAGTCCCCTCAGGAGTGGCGAGATATAAACCTCCCCAACCCCTTGATCCTTGTCGGGAGGTAGAAGCTTCGAATAAGGTTTTTCCCAAAATTTTTTCATCAGACACTATAAAACCATCTTCTTCATCACTATCAGCAATCTCATTTAGATCTCTGAACGCCTCTCCATCAAAATAGAACCATTTGAAGTGTTTACCAAATTTCATTTTGCCTCCACTTAATGAGCAGGATGATATAAGATATTTACTTTCTATATCTTTTGTAAAATTTGAGGGGAAAAGAAGTCATGATCTTGTTAAGGCGATTTGAAAAAGTTTTGTCGTCCGATGGTGTTTTTGAACCATTCTATTCCATATATTCGGGGTAGAAAGAGCGTTTTTTCCAAATTGAAGTTCTGGAAGAAAGATTAAGAAGAGATACCAACGTTTACAGTGTTTTGATGATTTTCATACACTCTTTTCTACCAAAAGATGTGAGTTGATACGTCATCTCCCCTTTGGTGGGGTGTCGTTGGATGTATCCTTCTCTGATTAGAGTGAACAAGGCTTTTTCTGCATGTTTCCTTTCTTTACCTTTAAATCTCTTCAAAAAGTATTGTTTTGGTATATGTGCCTTCTTGCTCAGATTAGTTTTATGGCATACACTCATTAAAACGGCGATCTCAATCTCATTCAGCACGATACAATATATATTTTATCTGTTATAAGTATCTTTTCACTCTTCTTGAGCGACACAAATCGATTAGGAATGTATTCCAAAAGGCATAAATAGAATAAAATATAATGATGTTGTATGAATACCCAGATACAAATACGACCCGCAAAAGCAATCGAATCACGCATTAGAAGGGGGTTAGAGACCGATTGGGAGATATATAATTTTGTGTGCACCCATCGGGGGATGACTGTTTACGGTCTCTCAAAAATTCTGGGCTGGTCAACGGGGAAAGTTTACCACTCTATAAAAAGACTTGTAGAGGCTAAAATGATCCGAGAGAATGAAGAAATCAGCTCTGGAAGGATCATAAAGAGAATAGTTCCGGTAGAATGGACTGAATACTTCACAAAGGAAGAACTGGAAGATTTGAAAAACTGGAGCGGCAACGGGTAGCAGGATGAGGACGCCGATGAGCCTCTAATACATTTTACATTCTGGGATAATTGTAAAATGATTGGAGGAGAGGCGGTAATAGACGAATATTTATCTATCACTTTTTTCTTTCCTTTTCGCACGAGAATATTCTACCAATGCGGACATCGCTTTTGCCGCCCTCTCTGGGGAGGGATAAACCGGGACATCGTGATCTTGAAAGTATGCGACGACCTCTTCATCCCTTCTTCCGATGAATGAGGATGCGAGAACTGGTTTTCTATATCTTTCGCACAGATTCAAGAGTTCATCCAGCATTGTAAGATACATCGGCATTAATCCATCAATTTCCGTTTTGGCAGATTTAAAAAATCTCTTGAAGATTGAGGGGCCAAATAATCCATAAAGAAGAATTCCATCTATTGAGGGATCTTTAAGCAGTATCTCCGGTATCTCGACGTAAAAGTGACTGACATCAAAGTCGGTTGTGATATCGATGGGGTTGGTTACGGTTGCTATCGATGGGACGATGCTTCTTATCTCATTTTGTGTATCTTCAGAGAGGGTTGGGACGTTTAAACCCATTCTCTCGCACGTATCTGCCATTACAGCACCGGAACCACCGGAATCCGTGAGGATCCCAATTCTTCCCTCCTTTGGCAGCGGTTGCGATGCCAATGCCAGAGAGTAATCGAAGAGCTCTTCTATGTTGTATGCCCTAATTAGCCCACATTGCTTGAAAACTGCATCATATACATGATCCGGACCGGACAGCGCGGATGTGTGAGATTTACCTGCCCTACTGCCAGCTTCCGTTCCTCCAACGTATAGAACAACAATGGGCTTCTTCTTGTTAACACGCCTTGCCACCTCAATGAATTTTCCTCCTCTCTTTATCCCTTCTATATACATCGCGATGGCCTTCGTATTCGACTCATCCTCTAAATATTCTAAACAATCGACGATGTCGATGTCTGCCTCGTTTCCAACGCTTATCGATTTATCTATTCCAATCCCATTTTCTATGAAATAGGGGAAAGGATGACAAGCGAACGTCCCGCTCTGCGACACGATACTTATACCTCCTTTTTTTGGAAAATATGGTATCCAAGTCGTATTAAGATTCTCATACGCGTTGCAAATGCCGATACAGTTTGGACCCAGAAATCTTATACCATATTTCTTTGCGATGGAGATTATCTCATTTTGTAAATCGACCTCGCCGACCTCTTTAAATCCTGCGGATATTATGATCGCCCTTTTTATTCCCTTCTCACCGCAGCAAGCTAAAAATTTTGGAACGAGGTGGGTAGGAAGAACCATTATGGCAAGATCGGCGTCTTCTGGGGTATCTTCAACTTTTTTGTATGCTTTGACCCCAAATATTTCCTCTTCTTTCGGATGGATTGGATAGACATTTCTCCTATATTCATTGATGATATTCAAGAATTGCCCGGTGCCGAACGTCATTGGGTTGTTGGATGCCCCAAAGAATACGATCGACGATGGGGTTAAAATATCTCCCAAAATTTTTTCTCCCGTCTGCTTATATTCTCTATTTGGCATGTTTACAACCTACCCGAACATAATCTCCTTTTTCTTGTTTGATTAGTATCTCTCCTAATGTTTCCACGCTTTCTATTAATTCTCATCTTTGCACACTCCATCTATCGATTCTTTGACGTTGTCTTTAAATATCTATTCATCTCTTAGCCGCAGGATACTCCGGTTAGACTTTACAATCTTGATCTTTTGTAAAATTGTGTAGTTAAAGGGAACTACAAAAATAAAAAACCGGGGAGATGAGGGGGAAAACGGTAAAAATAAAGAGAGAAAAAACCTCCCTTTTTTTAAGTCTATCTAAAAGTCTATCCCCGTCTCTTTATTCCTTTATCCTCCCAGTACTTCGGCGTAATCCTATGCTTCTCCATCTTTCCTTCGGGGTTTCTCGGAAGTTCTCTCCAGAACTCAACTTTCTTCGGCATTTTATACCCGTACAATCCACCCTTTTTGCATTCTTCTATTATCTCCTCTTCTGTGGCAGATTCTCCCTCTTCTAATTGTACAACCACCCCCACAGCTTCCCCAAGATCTTTGTCTGGAATGGGAATCGCCGCGACGTCCTTAACCCTCGAATTTCTTATGATGACCTTCTCTATCTCATCTGGATAGATGTTTACGCCGCCTGGAATTATCATTTCCTTCTTCCTCCCGGTGAGATATATGAAGCCATCTTCGTCCAAGTATCCCCTCACTCCCTCATCGAACCATTCTTTCCCGTCTATTGTTCTAAATGCGCTTTTTGTCTTCTCTTCAGAAACTCCGCCGTAAATGAGGGGGATAGTCGAAATATCCCTGCAATAGACCGTTCCCTCCTCGTTTGAAGGGCAAACTCTCCCTTTCTCCTCGTCAAATATTATCAGATCCCCAGATCTTCCGGTTCTTCCTAGGCTTTCGAGGCGTTTTGGACTCTTTATGTAATCTTTTGCATCCAAAGGCGCATCTATGGAACCTTCTGTACTTCCGTAGAACTCGCAATAAACGGGTCTCTTACTGCCTTGTTTTGTGAACAATTCATTTATTCCCTTCCTCACCTCCAGAGGGCAGGGAGCGGCGGCACAAACCATAGAATGCATAGAACTAAGATCGTATTTCCTCTTTATCTCATCAGGCAGATCCAATATTCTCATAAGTATCGTCGGAACGACGAACGTGAAAGATGCCCTCTCTTCATCGACGAGTCTCAAGAACTCCTCAGGATCGGCTTTTCTCTGTAGTATCAGCGTGCCGCCGAGCAGCATCCAAGGTATCCATGCAACCACCGTACCCGCGTGATACCACGGGGTGACGACGATTGTTCTTATGTTGTGCGTTGCCTCATCTTCTACACCCATCAGATCCCACCAATACCAAGAGCTCATCTGCATCATCACATACTTCAGATACTCCCCGAATGGCGCCCTAGGAGCCTCGCCCTCATCCGTTACGTTACTGAGGGCGTAACTGTAGATATTATAGTAGTGCACGTCCTTTGGAACGCCCGTTGCCCCTCCCGTCGCATAACCGAAAGATAGGATAAAATTCGTCTCTGGCATCTCATCGGATGATTCAGAGATCAGATCTTCGTATGAGATCATTCCTGGCACATCTCTTCCGAAGACCACAAATTTTTCGACGCTCTTTATTCGATCCTTTATTCTCTGGATTCTGTCTGTAAATTCACCGTCGAAAATGATCACCTTCGGCTCCCTCCTATTTATGATGTTCAACAGTTCCTCATCGTTCATATGCCAGTTCAAGTAAGGCGCCGGACAACCGATGAGGGAGCAAGCGAAGAAGGATTCCGCGATCTCGTTCGAGTTATAGCTCAATATCCCGACTTTATCCTTTCCCTTCAATCCAAAACCTTGCAGTCCGTTTGCCAACCTTAAGACTCTATCCTTCATCTCTCTGTACGTAAACCTCTTATCTCCAGAGATGATCGCCTCCCTATCCCCAAATGCATCCCACAGAGATAAAAATAGGTTCGGGGCGAGCCTATCTATTCTAAAGCTCAAAAGGCTCGTTAGGCTGTTCACCAATCCCGTCTTTCGCATCGTTCCCAACAGAATGGAGATTGCATTTCCAATTCCCCACTGCTTTACGATCGTCGCCAATAGTCCATACGTCGATTCCATCCTCAACAGATCTGGCAGAGCCTTCAAAGTATTTGTGAGACTTTTTTCCGCTTCCATCTCATATATCTCCTTCCGATCTCCTTATTTACTCTTATAATAAAAACTGGAATTTGTTTTACAAACTGTCTACAATCACTCAAAACGCTCATGTACCCAGTTAGAATAGTACCTCATAAACATCCTTATCACACTGGTTATCCATTTTGGATCGTTTTTGATCGCCTTGAGAATCCATTTTTGCAGGGGGATTCCC
>CABGHG010000092.1 GCA_902158735.1 Candidatus Methanolliviera sp. GoM_oil | reverse complement strand
GTGATGGGAATAGTAGATGGCTTTGGACATATGACAATGCCTGGACAGGCTGCATTGGGATTAAGTGGGCTCATACTCGGTAGCATACCTGGAATTATTGCGGTGATCCTCGCATTTGGCTGGGCAAGAGCCGAAGAATGATGTAAGTGGTTGCGGGTTTCTCATTCTCATTCTGAATACTCCCGCAGCCGGCTTAATTTTTTGAAAGGAGATGATAGATATGCAAGATAACAAAAGAATTGAGAAGGAGAGAAAATTCTGGGACAGGCTCGGCTCCGCGGGATATGATCAGTTGACAGAGAAGCAATGGAAAATCTACCCGTCTCTACTGGATAAAATAGCTGGAGATGTTGATGCTGGGAAGGTTGTGTTAGTTGTTGCCACTGGACCTGGTTTGGACGCATTAAAGATAGCTGAGCGGGCATCTAAAGTTTATGCTGTGGACATTTCAGAGCCTATGATTGCAGTGGCTAAGAAAAATGCAGCAGAAAAAGAAATCAAGAATATAGAGTTTTCAGTCGAGGATGCCTATGCACTACCTTTTGATAAAGATATGTTCGATACAGTTGTTTGTAATGCTGCATTACATAATATGGTAAACCCACAAAAGGCTTTATCGGAAATCAGAAGAGTTCTAAAGCCAGATGGGCGACTGATAGCTACAATAGTTGGTATCGGAGAATCTTTTAAATTTAAACTTGTGATGCCCATCTACAAATTCTTTACAGGCTTCCCGGTCTTCCACAAGTTAAACTTAGATGAGTCGGCTGATATGGTGGCTAAATCCGGATTTACTATCGTGAATAAAGAGATTATGAAACATCCAGAAGATAAGATGCCACTGATATATATCGTTGCTGAAAAAAGAGGGAAAAATGAGGAAAATTGAGAACAAAACTGAAAAGGAGGTGAAAATGAGATGAAGACAGAACTTTTGAAGACGAGGATTTTGGTGCTGTGGATCTGGATGGCAGTGGCTATGTCAGCTCATAGTGTATTGTCCTTCATGGAGCCAGGTGTACTGGAGCAGATAGTAGAGATGGAGATGGGGTCCGGGATGTTGTTCTTTTCCGCTCTCTTCTGGATTATCCCGCTTATAATGGCTTTCCTAACTGTAACGCTGAAGGCTTCGGCAGACCGCTGGGCGAACATGATCATGGGTGGGCTCTTCACACTGATGAACATCTTTCATTTGGCAGAACATTTAGCCCAGCCATCGGCTCATCAGATAATGATCATCGGTTCAACGGTTGTTGCCACGGCACTGATCTTCGTGTATGCGTTGAAGTGGCCTAAAGAGGAATTATGAGTCAGTGGCGGATGTGAGAGAAAAAGGATGAGAAATAAGAACAAAGATGCTAGAAAGGAGGTGAAAAAATTATGAAGAAACTTCCGGAGGTAAATGAAAGTTTTGAGGAGCTGTACAGGATGCTCCTCGCACCGATTAAATCGAAATTGTTGCTCACGGGCATCGAGCTTGGGGTATTCAATCACTTGTCCGAACCCAGGTCAGCCGATGCCGTGGCAGAGGCGATTGGCGCCCATCCAGAGAATACGAGGTTATTCTTAGACGGTCTGGCGGCGAGCGACCTGATGGTGAAAAAGAATGGACTGTACCAGAATACAGAAGTCACCCAGACTTTTCTGGTGGAAGGCAGTCCCACATTCATGGGACAGATGTTTACTTTTACGGTACAGATGTGTAATCCTGTCCTCAACGATCTGCCCAAATTAGTAAAGGAAGGCCCTCCTCCACCCTCACCGGAAGCGGATATGGGTAGCGAGGAGGTGATGTTACAGTCTGCGATCTCAATGGCCAACAACGAGCGTTCTGGCCCGGCGAAGCAGGCGGTGGAGATTGTTTCGGGACTCTCAGTGTTCCAATCCTTTAAGAAGATGCTAGATCTGGGCGGAGGGCCAGGGCTCGTTGGAATCGCCATCGTGTCCTCGCATCCGACAATGAAGGGCGTCATCTTCGATAAACCGGCGATGGTTAAAGTAGCCGAGACCTTCATCAAGGAATATGAAATGGAGGATCGAATGAGGGTCATGGGCGGTGACTATTTGCAGGATTCCATAGGCGAGGGGTATGATCTCATCTGGGCTAGTGGTACGCTCAATTTTGGCAAAGATGACATAAACTCGTTGATGAGGAAGATTTACGACGCTCTCAATCCTGGCGGCGTGTTTATCAGCGTTCACGATGGACTGACCCACGAACAGACTAAACCTGACATCATGGTGCTGAACTGGGTGCCTATGGCGCTAATGGGACAGGATATGAGGTTCGACCAGGGCGAAATTGCTGATTCCATGCTTCGGGTTGGGTTCGAGTCTGTCCGCAGCCGTACACTGGACATGCCTATGGGTCCGATGGACCTGGATATCGGACGGAAGTAAAAAAATAGTGTAGGAAAAAAGAAAATGTCACAAAGCCTGAAAAGACTAATTCGACTCGTAGGACCACAGAAGCGAAGGCTAATCGCTTCATGCGCCCTATCCGTCATAGGAACAGCCATGGGGTTGGTGCCCTTCATCCTCATCTATCTGGCGATCATAGAGTTAATGGAGCCAGTGGTGAATGAGGTATATATCTGGAAATTGATAATCGGGGGCATCGCGGCGATTCTCCTGAAATTCGTCACCATGGCACTTTCGGGTTCCCTCTCCCACATCGCCGCATACAATATCCTGTATGACCTCCGCATCAAGCTCGCTTGGAAGTTGGGCACGCTCTCGCAGGGCTACTTCAACACCAGGAACACCGGCGAGGTCAAGTCCACCATGAATGATCATGTAGAGAAGATAGAGATATTCATCGCCCACCAATTGCCGGATGTCACCGCCGCCGCCATGGTGCCCATCTTCACCGCCATTTTTCTCTTTATCGTCAATTGGCGAATGGCCCTGGCCACGATGGCGCTCATTCCGGTGGCATTTCTGGTCCTGGGGATGTCGTACCGGGGTTTGGGGACTATGCTGGAGAAATACTACAAATCCATCGAAAAGCTCAATTCTACCGTCATCGAATACACCCAGGGCATGGCGGTCATCAAGGCATTCAATCAAACCGTGGATTCCTTCGCGAGATATAGGAACTCCATGGAGGAATATCGCGACTTTCTGTGGAAGTGGTCTATACAAAGTGTCCCCTACTGGACCCTTTTCATGGTTCTGATCACCGCCAATGTCCTGGTTATCCTACCGGCCGGCGTGTGGCTTTACAATGCCGGAAGCCTCTCCATGGCCGATTTTATCCTGTTCTTCATGCTCGGACTGGGGCTCTGTGAGCCGCTGGTGAAACTGACCACCCATGGTGAGCAATTCGCCGAGGTTGTGGAGGCAGAAAAACGGATTAACGGAATCCTCACGGAAAAGCCCCTCTCTGAACCGGAGGGGGCAAAAGCGCCATCCGGGTTTAACATGGGACTCCTGAATGTCCACTTCGGCTACAACGAGACCGAAGTTCTGCACGACATCACCTTCTCCGTCCCCCAGAACACGGTGACGGCGCTTGTGGGCACCTCGGGCGCGGGAAAAACCACTATCGCCCGGCTGATCCCCCGCTTCTGGGATGTCAGGAAGGGCGAAATCACCATCGGGGATTGCAATATCAAGGAACTGCCAACCACCGAGTTATCCTCTCTCACCGCCTTCGTGTTCCAGGATGTGTTCCTGTTCAATGAGACCATCTACGAAAACATCCGCATGGGCAAGAAGGGCGTCGGTGAGGGCGAGGTTATCGCCGCCGCCAGGATGGCACACTGCCACGAGTTCATCGAGTCGCTGCCCAATGGGTATCAAACCATCGCCGGGGAGCGCGGGGCGAAACTGAGCGGTGGGGAGAGGCAAAGAATCTCCATTGCCCGTGCCATCCTGAAGGATGCCCCCATCATCATCCTGGACGAAGCCACCGCTTTCGTGGATCCCGAAAATGAGGACCTGATTCAAGATGCTATCGGGAGGCTATCGGCGGGCAAAACACTGATCATCATCGCCCACCGCCTTTCGACTATCACCGAGGCGGACCAGATCGTCGTTCTGGATGAGGGGAAGATCGTGGAAAAGGGGACCCACCAGGAATTACTCAAAGCGGGCAACATGTATCGCCGGATGTGGGAGGCGCATATGAGGGCGCAAGATTGGAAATTTGAGACGTAGGAGGCTGAAATGATAAAAAAAATGTATCAACTGGCTGGCGAGAGAAGAAACCTGTTGAACAAGGGGGCTGTTCTGACACTCATCGACGCGGTCTTTGCCGCCGCCCCGCTGTTTTTCATCTACCTGACTATAAACGAGGAGCTATTCGCCGAGTCCATCAACTTCCAGCAGGTCATGCTCTATGTCGCTGGAATGGCGGTCTGCTTTCTGTTGCAATGGGTATTTCTCCACTGGTCTACCCGCGTCTTCTATCGAGTAGGCTTTGACCTGCTCACCGATCTGCGAATAAGATTAGGAGAACACATCCGCAAGCTGCCGATGGGCTTTTTCTCCGAGAGACGGGCCGGCGACTTGAACTCCGTCGTCAACTGGGATGTACAGAACATCCAGAACGTCCCCACCTATGTTTTCCCCCGGCTTATAGAGACCGTTGCGGTGCCGGCGTTCATCGCCGCCCTGCTCTTTTACCTCGATTGGAGGATGGCTCTGGCGACCCTGATAGTGCTCCCTATTGCCGCCATTGTCATGAAGATAACCATGAAATTCCTCGACCGGCTGGCAAGGATAAGGGCAGAATCCTCCGTGGAGGCAAATTCCCGCATGATCGAATATGTGCAGGGTATCCAAATCAGCAAGGCGTTCAATCAGACGGGCTCGAAACTGCAAAGGTTCGAAGAGGCCCTGCGCCATTACAAGCAGACGAATATCGACCTGGTGGTGAAGCTGGCCTTCCCCCTAGCGGCGTTTGTGACGATCCTGGAACTGGGATTTATCATCATTCTGCCGATCGGGTTCTACCTCTTTTTAGGCGGCAGCCTCATGCTGAAAACACTCCTCATCTTCCTGGTTCTGGGTTTGCAACTTTACAATCCCATCAAGAATATGGTGTCTTATCTACCCCTCTTGAGGATTATGGCTGCCTCCCTGGAGAGGATACAGGCGGTGCTGGATGAGAAACCCCTTCCGGAACCGGATGATGACCCTGAGTTGAGCCGGTTTGACATCGAGTTCAGAGATGTCTGGTTCAAATATGAAGATGCCGACGTGCTGAAAGGCGTCAACTTCAGCGTCCCGCAGAATACCATCACCGCTCTGGTTGGACCTTCGGGAGCTGGGAAGACCACCATTGCGCACCTGATTGCCCGATTCTGGGACGTTGATTCAGGGGAGATACTGGTGGGCGGGCGCAATATCAAAGATATGAAGACTGATCGCCTCCTCTCGTATATGGCAATGGTGTTTCAGGATGTGTATCTGTTCAACGACAGCATTATCGACAACATCAGGTTTGGCAACAAAGATGCTACCGAGGAAGAGGTTATCGCCGCCGCAAAGGCGGCCCACTGCCACGAGTTCATCGATAAACTACCAGATGGATACAACACCGTCATCGGGGAGGGCGGAGCGACGCTTTCCGGCGGGGAGAGGCAGCGTATCTCCATTGCCCGTGCCATACTGAAGGATGCTCCCATCGTCATCCTGGATGAGGCCACAGCTTTTGTGGACCCGGAGAACGAGATTCTGATTCAGAAAGCCATCAACTCTCTGGTTAAGTCCAAGACTTTAATCATCATCGCACATCGGCTATCCACCATAGCCGCCGCCGATCAGATACTGGTCATAGATGATGGTAGGGTGATTGAGCAGGGTAAACACCTTGAGCTTGTATCTCAAGACGGATTGTATAACAGGTTCTGGGAGAAGCGGCAAAAAGCGAGGGGATGGAAGGTGGCAAAGGTGCAGTAAAATGTTAAATAAATTTGTTGATAAAACCGCAAGAAAACCATCAGGATGGATTGGTAAAAGGATGCTCAGTAATCCACGCGCGCATTATAAGTCTTTCCGCTTAACTCTGGATAAACTTCAACTCAGACCAGATGACATATTTCTTGAAATAGGTTGTGGAGGAGGGGTTTTGCTAAATATGGCACTGGAAACTGTAAAACATGCCAAAGCGATAGACCATAGTTCTGATATGGTTAAGATTGCTAAAGAAAAAAATCAAGAAGCCTTATCTGAAGGTCGGGTTGAAATTGTTCTTGGCAATGCTGAATCCCTGCCCTGGGACGATGATTCTTTTACCTGTGCCACGGCTAACCAGATGTTTTTCTTTATTGAAAAGCCCATGATTGTTTTGAAGGAATTTTACCGGGTTCTAAAGCCGGGTGGACGTCTGGTTATTACCTCAACAGAGGATTCAATATTACCAAAATTGTTGTTTGTGCTCTGGTCTCATTCCATGCATCTCTACAAAAACTCAGATATGGAATCTATGCTCAAGCAGGCAGGATTTCAAACGGTTGAGGTGAAGAATGTGGAGCGGTTCATTCAATTAAGCTATGCCGAGAAATGAAATTAAAAGGAGGAGGAAATGAAAAAGTTTCCAGAAGTAAATGTTAGTTTCGAGGATCTGTACAGGACGCTCATCGGGCCGATCCGTGCGAAGCTGTTGCTCACGGGCATTGAGTTTGGGGTATTCAATCACTTGAGAGAACCCAGGTCAGCTGAGGCCGTAGCAAAGGCTCTTGGCACGCATCCGGAGAACACGAGGCTGTTTCTGGATGGTCTGGCTGCGAGCGACCTTTTGGAGAAAAA
>CABGHG010000091.1 GCA_902158735.1 Candidatus Methanolliviera sp. GoM_oil | reverse complement strand
TGTGCTCAACGTATCGATGACCTCTGACGAGGGCGTGCCAGGATAACCGGTGGCAAAATCTAGACCCGCCTCAAGAGATCCTCTCGCAATCGCCTCATTACAAAGCATAAACCTTTTAATTTTAATCACTCCCATTTAAGGATTCAAATATTTATAGAGATGAAAAAAGAGGCAGTATAAAACTTTTCACCTGCTCGGATGTCTTCTCTTCCCATCCACACTCTGTATGAGTAGTTTTGAAATATGAAATCAACCTTTTGGTACCCGATAGAGGTGTCGCGTGGGGCACAGGATGCGATATCAAAGAATCTGTGAAAAACGATTTGATAAAGAGATGTGGAGATACCATTCCCATACAGGACGATCGTCTTCAAGAAGGATTTGTATGAGGAGGAGAATCTTTAATTTTAATTTAGAATATTTATCACATCTGTTGGCCTTCCCACAATTCTATTCTAAAAGTTTTAGTATATCTTCCCTTCCTATTCTCTCAAGTTCGCCCTGTTCCTTTCTGATATAGTGCTCAACAATATCTCTATTCCTCGCCTCTTTTAAAAGTTTGATCGCCAGGACCCTTTTACGTAAGATGTACTCCTTAAATGCGCCCGTAGGGTTATTACCATACAACTCCCTCAATACATCATCTCGCCCCGATGGACAGCCCCTTCTCCTCAAACAGCAATATGCCATAGAATTGAAGCAAACCCTTTGATCCTCCCATCCAACCTCTTCTGTAAATTTATCCTTTATCTCCACAAATTCTTTGTTCGACAATCCGACTAATTTCAGCATCTCATTCCTTCTACAGATATCAGAGAAGGTTAGAGAGTAGAATGGATGACAACAGAAGGTCAAAGCCCTTGGATCTCCACCGTGGCATACAGGAACAGGGCAGTCATTCCAGCCGGGCACCTCTCTTATATTACCCCTATCTTTTTCTTTTAGATACATCAGATCACCTAGGTTATGAAATTTGAGCCATAAGTTTCAAATTCCTTTATAAGATGCCATCAAACATCTTAATGGGTGTAACCCTACATCCTCTATCTCGTCCGCCTCGACTTTCGCAAAAGCTTTCGGGATTGCTTTCTTGATTATATTTAAAGAGGCATTCACATCTGCGTTTATGATTATTCCTTTTGCCGATCTGAACAATCCACGTTTAAACCGTTTACCTATGTATTTCTCAAGGTCATGATGCTCTATCGATTCATTATCTAAAAAACTACACTTTGACGTATGACTCTCTTCCTGTAAAATAACGTTTATTCCTTTCTCTTCTGCTTTATACTTTATCTGATTTATTAGCATGAAAAAAGGTATCTGAACGAAGTTTTGATTATTCTTTGTACCAATATTAGTATTTTGCTTCCAACCTTCGTTTTGGCCGATAACTAAAGTTCCAATATCATTTTTAACGCAGTAATCAACGATAAATCGACTTACCTTATGTAGATGATCTTTGATCTTTCGATTACGCTTATTAAATAGCTTTTTAGACCTTTTACCTATCTTTATTCCTTGTTTCGTATAAATCTCCTGTATTTTACCTATCTCTTTATTATAGAATTGATTTATTGACTTACAGATTCCGCCTTTAACAACAATCGGTTTCTCTCCTTCTCCAATATTGTTTCCTATAGTTGCGAGATTTCTAACTCCTAAATCAATTCCGCATATTCTATCTTCGTTTACATTTTTTGTATCTACCTCCTTCGCATATACAATTTCAACAACATATCCAACACCTTTAGGAATTACTCTAACTTCTCTCAAATTAGTTTTTTTATCCAACCTCGTCTTTATGTCTAATTCCAATAATTTAGGAAATTTGATCGTTCTATTCTCTCTAATCTTACACTGCTGATTTGTTAGGATTAAAACATGTTCTCCGTCTTTCTTTTTATATTTTGGCAGTTTTGGTCTTGCTTTAAACTTATTTGGTTGAGCTTTATACTCTTTGATTACTTTAAAAAATGATTTCCACGATTTATCTAATAATCGAAGGATCTGTTGTGCTGTTTGAGCAGGTAAAGATTTATAGTTCTCTGATTCTTTTAATTCTTTATCCAACTCATTATATCTTACCCACTTTCCATTTTTAAAAAACTCTTGTCGGATAAGATAATTAGCTTCATTATAGAGATTTTTAGATATGTGGCATAGAGAACTAATATTTTTATCAGATCTCATCCAAATCTGTTCTGTTCTTTTAACATTCATCTCTATTACCTCTAATTTGATTTTAGAGTATTTAAATCTATCCATCACCGAGTAATGTCCGGTAATCGTTTGACCTCATCTGCTTTCATACAAATAATAATATTATTTAAAATATAAAAAGACTTTCGGTTTATTTTCAATAACTATATCGTAAACCCCGTCTCCGATCTTGGCATCACCTTCAGAATTATCGACCTTCTAAATAAAGATCTTCTTATCTCTGCCATCTCGCGAAGTTTATATCCCTCATCAAATTTTATCTCTTCCATCTCACCTCGATACTCTACATAAGGAAGTTTAACCCTCAACCCATCTATCTGTAAATTTATTGGAACAGGAGAAAGAACTTCATTGATCTCTGGTATCTGATTCTTAATCTCGTACATTATCCTTGGTGGTTCTACCGTCAAAGGATCATCTGCCTCCTCCTCTCTTCTCTTCTCCACACATTTTATCACCGCCTCCACCACCTCGTCCAATTTTCTAATCTCCTTCTTCTTCTTGAGTCTGTGTGATACCCTTCCAATGCCCCCAATGTACTCGTCTGCATATCTTAGATCGAGTCTTTGCGGCCCACCTGTTACGACAACAGGAATTTTTATATCATAAAATAATTTCTCTTTCTTTATAAGGCAGGATTCAAATATTCCCATAATAAATACAGCAACGTCATGTTCCTCTATTAATCTCTTCTCCTCCTCCTTTATCTGTGCAATCCTCTTTCCCACCCCACGCGCAAGCCCAACCATCGTCGTGCTTGAACCCTTTCTTCTTAAATATTCTGCAATATCACAGCTCGGGTGTGGCATGTGGTGAAATGCGAGTGAAGGAAGAACTAATACGACATCGGTTCCTGCGAGGGGGGCATACTTAAGCTCCCCCTTCAGCTCCTTGGCTTTCGCTTCCAAGAGACCAAAATCTTCTTTTGGTGTGAAGAGATTTAAGACTACCTCCGTCTGCATTTCGTTCTTCTGTATCAAGTAACCTCCAAGATCTTCGACGAGTTCCAAGATCTCATCGTGTCGATAAACACCACCGTTGTACGTCACCGGATAGAACAATTTATCTTCCCCTAATTTCCATTAGAATTCTATCGGCATGTTCCACCCAATCTTTTTTTATTGGGTCTTCAGACGCCACAAAGTACATCTCTTCTCCGCTGAAATGACGTTTTATGATTCTAAAACCTTCTGGAGTGATCCTCTCAAATGCATCTATCACATTTCCAAAGAGAACCTTTGAGGGATCGTGAACTATAAAATTAGATATCTTATCAATCTCGCTATTAGAGACATTTATGATTGCAGAAAGCCTCTCCGGCTGTTCTACCTGCTCTCGTCCATAATTTTTCCATAAAAAACCGAGTATGCTCGGCATGTAGCTCTCGTCCTGTGCGGAGAGGGTGATCTTTCCCCCTTGAGCACGTATCTCTGCCACTTCTTTGAGCTTTATTGGAGGGGCAGGATGCCTTAAAATGGCAACAATTATAAAATAGGGTTCTTCTGGATCCATAAAAACCTTCATCCTATCTATGGTGGTCGTAAGATTTAAATCAGATATGATGTCTCTTATGACACCATCCAATATCTCTTCTTCTTCTTTATTCTCCGAACCACGTTCTATTACTTCCACTTCAAATCTCTCGAGCGATCGCAAAGAAAACCTCTGGTTTTTCAATCCTGTGTTCCTACCTGCGGTATAACTGTGATTGATCTGATATGATTATCTAATATATATCTCTTTTTAATTTTTTCTCTTGCTCTTCAAAGATCAAATTTGTTTTTACAGTGTTACCGAAGGTAACACCCGAGATGAGAGAGCGGATCTTCATATAAATCCCGAAGAGAGAAGAGCTGCCCCTACAGCACCTATATACTGAGAATCTCTTGGAACAATCACTTTGACTCTCAACAGATCCTCCATCGTCTTTACAATTCCCTCTACCAAAGAACAACCCCCGACCATTATTACCGGCTCTTTTATCTCTATCTCCTGTAGTTGCTGTTCGAAGACCTGTTCCGCGACACTGTGACAGGCGGCACTTGCCACATCTGCTGGAACGGCTCCAGTAGCCAGTGCATTCACCAGACTCTGTATCCCAAAGACAATACAATAGCTGTTCATTTCCACGTTTCTGTAATCCCCTTTGAGTGCGAGCGGGCCCAATTCATCTATACTTATACCGAGTCTTCTCGAAGAGATCTCCAGAAATCTGCCGGAGGCACCTGCACATATTCCTCCCATCGTGAAGCCTCCGGGTATGCCATTTTGAACCGAGATGGCTTTGTTGTCCATCCCACCAATGTCTATTATCGTGGCTGGCCCCTCTTGTTTCTCCGCCAAGAATACACCGCCCTTGGCGTTAACGGTGATCTCTTCTTGGATCAGATCCGCATGCATCTCCTCCCCAACGAGGAATCTTCCATATCCCGTGGTGCCTAAAGCTTCTATATCTCCTTTATTCAAACCTGTCTCGTTCAACGCGTCATTGAACGCTGTTTCTGCACTCTTTTTTACATCGGTCGTAGGAACCCACCCCCTCCCGATCACCTCATTCTCTTCCATGATCGTGGCTTTCGTCGTGGTGGAACCAGAATCTATGCCCGCCGTGATACCTTCCTGTTTTTTTCTTGCCAAGAGGTCCTTTCTCCTTGCTGTCGTCGTCAAAGCTTCCATTCTCGTATAAAGAGTCGCCGCCGTTGTTCTCTCCGTAAAAGAATAGCTTATGATCGGGATCTCGGAGTGCTCGTGAATATATCTTCTTACCGTGCTCCTCATCAGTGTTCCTTCCGCGCATCTAAAACAGGTGCATATAAAGACTGCATCCGCATCCACCTCACCTTCTACGATGGATTTTGCACTTGCCGCCATGAGTCTTAAATCCGGGCTTGCAACGTTTAGACCAAGCTCTTCTACAGCTAAATCTATATTTTTTGTCTCCACATAAGGATAAATAAGTTTGGCATTGAACTTCTTGGCGGCAGTCTCTATCTCCCTATAAATACCGCTGTATTCGGCACCACATGAAAGTAGAGCAATCTTAATCTCTTCCATTCTTTTTCCCTTCTTTCAAGTCCCTCAAAAATTTTTCGATCGAATACACGAAATTTTTTGCATCTTCCTCGTTCTCCTTCGGATATTCTACTTCTAAAGTAGGTATGCCCCTTCTCTTGACCATATACCTCAGATATTCATTTGTTCTGGCACATCCTACACATCCAAAACTATAATCTGCATTCCTAACGATTATTGCCGCATCTGCATTCTCAATCAGAGGAGCAATCAGTGCCAGTCTGCCTCTAACCCCAGGTGGGGTATCCACCGCGGCATACTTCAATCCTGCCTTGACGTCTTCCGGCGTCACATTTAAGGGAGGGGAATCAAGACTGAGATCTGTAACTTTATCCCTTATGACCCTCATCATTACGAGCGGTTCGTGACCAAATCTCTCCACAAGGTCTGAAAGTATCAAACTCGTTGGAGGGAAGATGAAAACTTTCATTTATACATACCCTCGATCATCTTTTGAAGCTTTATAGCGTTCATCTTTTTATCTTGATCATAAGGATGAATTTTATAATCTACTTCTTCATCAAGATTATTTAGAGAATCTTCTATCAAAGGGAGCATCTTAATTTCTCTTTCTAACTGATAAAATCCCGGACGTGCACCTCCTCCTCTATCTGCACGGCATCTTCTCACATCACCCATTGGAAAACCCCTCTCTTTTATAAATACCCCATTTCCGAATTCATTCCTCATATAATCCGTGGCACGCTTCATCTCTTCTTCTTCTCCACTTATAAGCACCCCAAAACAAGTTTCTTTGATGGTCAAATCGAATTGTAACTTATATATCTTTGATAAGATTGGTGCGTAACTGGATACGACCACCATCTTCGTCACTTTACTCAATCAGATCTCGCCTCACGTATATAAAGATAATCTCCCTCCTTTAACACGCCAAGTTTTTCGAGATCGATCAATCTTCCGATTATATTGGTAGCCTTGAAGCTCTCTCCGGATGGTCCATATCTCTCATCTTCTTCGAGCTTTATCCCGATCAAACCTGCATTCTTAGCGGCCTGATTGGTGATGCCTATCTCACCGCCTCTCACCACCTTTGACGGTTTATTTTCTGGTAATATCGATCCTTCTAAATATGGTTTGAAGAGCCATATATTCTTGTACTGAAAATAAACCTCAAGTTTCCCTATAGGATGGTATCTCAGACCGATCTCTTTTCTAAATAGATTTAAGGTCTTTGGCGCATTAGTATCATATAAAAGAACCTTAGCTAATCTATCTTTTTGGATCGTTTCTACATCTACGCTTCCCCTCTTCAATATCTCAAAGGTCTCTTCTGGATTCTGTTCGACGATGATATCTTCATCGTCTCCAAGTATATGAATCAATTTTATATTATTATCGACACAAAACCTTCTTGCATCCTCGACGCTCTTCCCGATTAGAGAGAGGCGTTTGATACCTGTATCGATCCTTACAACATCTCCTTTTTTTGCTGCCTCCAGTAGTCTCATACCTTCTTTCACATTACCGATCAGAGAGTGTATCCTGCTCGAACCTCTATCTCTCTTAT
>CABGHG010000090.1 GCA_902158735.1 Candidatus Methanolliviera sp. GoM_oil | reverse complement strand
GTGACAGGTGTAGCAGAATTTCTGGCGGGTATTACGAATCGATTGTCCAGATAAGGGCATACAATAGAAATCCAACTAAATCAGAGAGAGAGAAGATAAAAAAAATTGCAAGCGAGATCGTGAATAATGGGTATGACAGGGGAGACGAAGAGTCGTTCATCACAGATATTAAAGAATTTGAGAAAGGGTTCGATCTTTATCTTGGATCTAAAAAAATTGCAAAGCAGATATGTAAGAGTGTTAGATCGAGATACGGTGGAGATTTATTGGATTCTGCAAAGTTGGTCGGAGAAAAAGACGGAAAGAAGAACTACAGAATAACTCATTCCTTGAGACTTCCAAAATTTCTGATAGACGATATCATCTCGTATGAAGGGAACATTATACAGATAAAAAAGATTGGAAAGAAGATAACTGGAAGAGACCTCTCAACCGGTAAGACAATTATGCTGGAGGATCATAAAGATAAATTAAGGAGGATGAAAAAGGTTGGCTCTATCAAAGAATCTGCTGAAACAGACCTAATAGCGGCTACAGAAAACGAGATACAGGTACTTGATCCCGAGACAGATGAAGTCGTGACTATCCCTAAACCATATTTCATCGATGATTTTAACAAGAATAAGATAAAGGTGATCAAGACAGATTCTGGTTTGATTGCTCTTTCCGCGACCTTTAAGGAGAAAAAATAAGAAGATGAGTGACCGACGGTAAAAGCGGTCAGGCATCAAAAGATGATTTATGCTTTTCCCGCAAGCATCATCGGCAGCAGCGTTACGGGTAGCACTGATCCCATTGAACAACACATTATCAACGGCATGCAGAGCACCGAGAGTACCATCTCGATCACCGGCGCTAGTAATGCTCCAATATCGATGACGCACGCATCCTCATCCCTCAACATCTCTCTCATATCTCTCATATCTTTACCTCCTTTTCTGATATTTGTTGAAAACAAAAGTATAGAGAATTTCGAAAAACCTCATCACCTTTGCATAGTAAACCGTTAAATCTTTAAGCAATCAGCATCAATTTACAATTATGAGATCTCTAACCGATTTTGTTCTAAAAGAGGAGTATAAACAACTTGAAGAACTTGGAGATAATCTTGCAGAGATTGATTCTCTCATTGACTGGGGTACATTTCGTCCAATCATAGGAGAACTCTATACCAACAAGACAGAGAGAGGTGGAAGGCCAAACATAGACGAGATAGTCATGCTAAAGATGCTCGTGCTCCAACAATGGAATGGACTATCAGATCCAGAGATTGAGAAACAGGCTATGGACAGAATATCTTTTAGAAAATTTCTTGGTTTTCCAGGTAGGATACCGGATCGTTCAACGATCTGGTCATTCAGAGAACGACTTGTCAGAAACAGGTAAAGACGAAAAAATATGGAAAGAGCTGCAGAGACAAATAGATGATCTTGGGTTAAAGATAAAGAGAGGAATGATTCAAGACGCTACATTCATTCATGCAGATCCGGGTCACGCTAATGTCGATATACCCCGTGGAGATGAAGCAAAAACTAGAAGGAGTAGAGATGGTACATGGACTAAAAAGGGAAACAAATCCTATTTTGGCTATAAATTGCACACGATAGAAGACGTAGACCATCAGCTTATCAGGAGAATCGAAACCACTACCGCCTCGTTGCATGATGATCAGGTTGATCTCTCGCGTAAAGGTGAGGTAGTATATCGGGATAGAGGATATTTTGGAACCAATCCCAATGGATTTGACGCAACCATGCAAAGAGGTGTGAGGAATCATCCAATAGGCATCAAGGATCGGCTTAGGAATAAAAGAATCAGTAAGAAAAGATCCTTGGGTGAAAGACCCTATGCGGTAATCAAGAATGTATTCAAATCTGGCTGTGTTATGGTGACCACAGTAGTCCGAGTTCGTGTCAAGATGGTATTTACCGCTTTTAGCTATAACCTGTATCAATTACGTACACTCAGGAAACAGGGTATCGTGTAGCGGTAGCCATCTTGAAAATTAAAAATAAGAAGGATAAAACTTGAATTAGAGTCGAAAAGAAGAGAATAAACTCATTTGAAGTGTGTGGTGCCGATGTCTATGGTTGAATTACGTTAAAATAGAAGGTTAATAGAAATCCTCTATATAAACTTTTCTAACTTAAAAGAACTTCGAGAACAAGCTTCTCTTTACCTCACATTCTTCTCTATACTCGCAATATTTACAAAATACCTTCTCTTCTCTTTCCGGAAGACTCCCGCGATATATCTTTTTTATTTTATTCCTAACATCTAAAACGAGCCTCCTATCGTATCTGTTTATCTCAACAAGCACCGGCTTCCCAGAGCAAAAATATTCCACAACACCCCTATTTATCGTCTTTCCCGCACATTCTTCCAGTAACATTACGTATGCAGCTAATTGTATTCTATCTTCTTTCCAAACGCCAAAATCTGGGCATCTTCCCGTTTTAATTATGCTTGGAATATAGTTTTCGTCATTGGATATTATCTTATCTACCCTGCCGAATAGTCCCAATCTATCTGAATACAACTTTTTCTCTATCTCTTCAGGCTCCATCAACGCTCTCACCTCACCGCCGAATTTTTCCACCGCGCACCATATCCCTTTGGATATCTCTGAAAGCTCGTTCTTCACCTCTTCCTTGACTGAAGAAAAGAGAGAACGATCTATTCTTTCAAATTCTTCCCGATAGATATCTTCTATCTTACCTTCAACAGAAGAGAAGGACCTTAAAAGCAATTTATCTAGTATAGACTTATTTTCCCATTCCTTCTCATACAACGCTTCTTCTAATGATATCTCTCTCAAAAATGTGTGTTTAAGAAATTTATCATTATCTTCCCATTCGTCGTCCTCCCTGAAATACAAAATTCTCGGGCAGACAAGATAAGTCCTTATATCCGAGACATTTATATCCATTCTTTTTCTAAAAGAGAGAGAGATTTTATGTACTCCCCTTTTGCCTCTCTCGTCGTTCCTACGACCAAAACTTCCTTTTTGTCCCATCTCTCAAGGACGCCCTTTGCTTCGATCGTTTCCCCCTCAAAACACTGCCCTGTGTAGGTATGTGTAAAAGATACAACCGTATCTGTATCCCCTCTAACCTCATAAATTGCCGGGCTATCAAATGCATATTTTGCGTTCGAGACAGATGCTCTTACTTTTTTTACGCCGATCTTCTCCTTTTTTTTAGGAAAATTTATCTCTTCTATCTCTTTCCAGTCTCTAACGTAGAGGAGGTCAAAATACCTCTCGCCGATCATCCCTCTGTTCCCTTTTCTCTTCTCATGAATCAAGAACTCTTCGAAAGATAGCTCGGGTCTTCTCTTCTCATAGATCTTTTTCCACGTATCTTCATCTAAATCATCGATGATCTTTTCTTTTTTCAAATTTTTGATGATCTCTCTCGCCCTCTGCCATTCTTCCCCATAGATCACGAAATCTATATCGGATGAGTCGTTCTCAAGTTTCAAAAGGCGCGAACCCGTGATCCCCATCGCTTCTTTTAAAACCCCTGCCTCTGACAATATGCGAACGAGCTTTTTCAGATTTCTCGATCTTCTCATCGCATTTTTTAGCTCTTTTTCCGGTTTTAAGATATCTTTTACGTCCTTTTTAGGAATCGAAAGAGCTTCTTTTGAGAGATATTCAGGCTTATTCTCTCTTATGAACTCGATAGCATCGTCAAAATTGAGTTTCCTATATCTCTTCTCATCTCTCTCCCTCTCTCCGTGCTCATCCGGGATATACCTCAACATACCATTTATATAGTCTCTATCTTCGTACCCAACGACCGCAAAGATCCATCCATCCTTATTTATGAAGAAATCCCTTATTCTAAGACGCATCTTCAACCATTGCCTCCTTAAACCATCTTGGAAAGAGCTCTCTATTTCTACGAAAAAAACTTTTAAAGTTCGAGTCGAGAATATAGAAGTGGGACCAATCATTCTCACTTCTCGTCGTCCTTCCATATGCCTGCGTGATCTTTCTTGCTACCATAATATTCATGAATGTATCACCCTCTAATTCTCTCCTCTTCTGTATCTGGGGATCTTTCAGATTTGGATAGGGAACTTTGGCCAGTATGTTTACCCTGCAGAGATCATCGTCCAGAGAGATGCCGTCTTCCATATTGACAGATAAGAAGATCTTGCACTTACCATCTTTAAACTGCCTGAGGCCCTCCTCTCTCTTTCCCTGTCTCTGTAAGATGCAGTCGTAATCTAAATATTTGGCGATATCATTGGTGATTTTATATGAATGACAGTGTACAACGGTTCTCTCTGTTGCCAATTCCTTTATCTTCTCTGCCATCTTAGGAATCGTCTTTGCCCTGTTAGAAAGTGACATATACCCAACGTAATCCAGATAAATGGGCCTATTCTTCACAGGGAACGCTGAAGAAACCTCGATAACCTCCACGTTATCTCCAAAAGATCCGAGCTCTTCTTTGAACGGTGGCGTCGCAGAGGATAAGACGAATCGATCGCCTTTACCCAAGATCATATTTAAAAACCTCTTTGCGGTTATGGGAAAGAAGGAGAGCATATCGATATTGTTTATTCCATCTGTTTTTTTAAATTTTTTTATCCCCCACTCCTCTTTAAAGCGGTCGTAGTCATTCAGAATGAAATCTATCTTGTCGATCGAATTTTCTATCATATTCATATCTTTCAATCTCGACATGATCTTGTTGGATAGATGGCCTTTTATCTCTTTCAATATATTCTCCCGTCGAACCTCAAGTTCGTCTCTATATTCTTGGAGGAATGGTATATAACTTCTAAAATCATCCAAAAGAGGAAATCTAAACTGATCTCTCCTGAAGGTAATACTTAAGTTGGACATTATCGTATCTTCAAGTTTGTGTGCCTCATCGACGATGATGAGATCGCGCTTCTTAAGGAATCGCGCCGTCATCAACATCGACATATTCGTCACGACGATCTGTGCATGCTCTGCTTTCCTCTTTGCCCGCTCATAGGCACAATCTTTACACGGACAAGGATCCTCGCAATCATCACAGTGTAGACGTCCTCCATTGTAAGGACAGACGCCGAGCAGTTTTATGCAGTCAGCACAGGTTCTCTTCGTAATGCTACACATATAATTAGAACGTCCTTTCAGAAGAGAGACATATCCACCAAAATTTTCTTCTATCTGATCCTGAAGATTCTTCGTAGCTACAACATAATACGATTTATAATGGCGACAGAGAGTTATATTCACGGCGGACTTTCCAAAGCCAGTCGGAGCAGATAAAATGATATTTTTCCCCCCAGAGAGATTACTATGAGTTTTAATTATTACATCTTTTTGAGAGGGCCTGAATTCTTCAAATGGAAATAATTTGACGATCTCTTCTTCGCTATTTTCTATACCTGCCGGCGTAAAATCTTCACAGTTATTGCAGATCTTCGACGAGGAAGAAGCATATCTTATGCCCGTCAATTTGCATATAAATATCTCATCACCACTCGAGCTCTTCTTTCCTGTGCTTGAAAGATATTTACACCTTCGCATTCTCATATTCTGTCCAAGGATAACTTCTCCTCCTTTCTCCATCTTATATCCACAGTTTCTACATACCAGCTTATCGTCCTTCGGCACCATCATACTTTTACACTTTGGACAAAACTTCATTTATACCCTCTCTTGCATCTCTTATCATCTTTCCATGGTCAAATGCCAACTTCGGCATCCCTCCAAGCGCGAAGAGAAAAAGTGCGAGATCCACCAACCCAGCAATGGCAATAATTAAAAAAAATTATTATCTCTGTCCATCTTTTCCGCTCCATTTTTACACCTCATTCTATAAATTTGCACAAAATATTTAATCCCATCGAATATTCGATAAAATGTGGAAGGTCATCACATGCCAAAAACAAAGTTTTTGAGCGCGATGGAGGGTGGAATAGCTTTCTTCACGAGAATCCCAATAAAGACGGGAGAAGAGGAATTTAGTGCGTTAACGGATAATACGTTTGTATTCATTATTATAGGTGCTATTATAGGTTTATTGGTTGGTATATTCTCATCTTCAATATCATCCATAACTTTCATAAACGTTGAATTACGAGCAGTTCTAACGATCGTCTTTCTCTATCTCTTAACAGGTTTTCTTCATATAGATGGCTTAGCCGACCTATTCGATGGATTGATGGCAAACAAGATAGAGGCAATGAAAGATACGAGGGTTGGTGTAGGAGCACTTGCATCTCTCGTCATCTATCTAATCTTCCTATATATCGCGATAAAGAATCTCAAAGCAAACTTAATTTTGGCGTTCTTATTTGTGGAGATGCTTGCAAAGATATCGATGCTTAATCTGGCATTCTTTGGCAGGAGTTCTCATGCGGGAATGGCAAGACCGTTCATCGAGAAGACGTCATATAAGGACATTCTGATCTCTTATATCCTACTTGTCCCATTCTTCTATTTCTTCAAATCTTTCTTCTTCCTTCCAATTATATCGGTCCTCTTCGCCGATTTAGCCATTTTATGGGTATGTGACAGATATTTCGGCGGAATAGGAGGCGACGTTTTGGGAGCAGGAAACGAGATCGGAAGGCTGGTTGCACTGGTTGTGATAGGATGTATGTCGTTTTAATGGCTGGAGGAAGAGGAAGAAGGCTCATAATTGATTTTGAAAAGCCAATT
This sequence comes from Candidatus Methanolliviera sp. GoM_oil, assembly GCA_902158735.1. Taxonomy (GTDB): domain Archaea; phylum Halobacteriota; class Methanoliparia; order Methanoliparales; family Methanoliparaceae; genus Methanolliviera. Next base: position 188 of record CABGHG010000090.1, on the reverse strand, counting down.
CTCATCATAAATGGTAGAACGATGATAGAAAGGATTATAGATGAATTGAAGCGATCGGATCTCGATGGGATATATGTATGCACGACGAAGGATACGCCGCTTACCAAGAGACTTATTTCCCGCATATATGAAGGAGAGAAAGTGAAGGTGATAAATACCGCTGGTTTGGGTTATATAGAGGATATGAG
>CABGHG010000089.1 GCA_902158735.1 Candidatus Methanolliviera sp. GoM_oil | reverse complement strand
GCTTAGAATGGGTTATGATGATATCAGCATGATAGAGAGAGATATAAGAACGATCGGAGAGAAAGAGCGGACGGTTCTTGTTGTGAACCACGTCGATAGGGGGGAAGTGATGACTACATTGATATTGTGCCCGGAGACGACAATGGCTCTTATCGAAGGGTATCTAACGGAGTTAACGGATAAATATAAAATAAAGGATGAAGAGTTATCCAATATCGAAAAGGAGATTGCAACATTGATATATAGCGGAATAGATTCGATTACGATCGAATCTATGTTGGGATTGGATCTGGATACATTGAGCGGATATTGCGAGAAACTGGAAAAATTTGGTCTTGCAAAGGTTGTTAAGGTAAGAAAGGAAGTAGAGTTGACGCCAAAAGGTGTTAATTTTGTTAGGGAAAGTGCAAAAAAGGATAGCGGATTGATAGATCAGATAAAGGAGGCGTGATCTTGGCAAGAGTTTTGATCGTAGATGATTCGGCATTTATGAGGAATTTGTTGAAGAATGTGTTCTTTAAGGGTAATTTAGACACGGTCGGAGAGGCAGCGGACGGAGAAGATGCTATAACTAAATATAAAGAACTGAAACCGGATCTGGTGACGATGGATATAATAATGCCGAATAAAGATGGAATAGCCGCATTGAAGGAGATAAGAAGGATTGACCAGAACGCAAAGGTGATAATGGTCACAGCGGTGGGGCAGGAGAAGCTGGTGAAGTCTGCAATAAAATTTGGGGCAAAAGGGTATATCGTAAAGCCGTTCCAGGCCCCAAAAGTTATAGAAGAGGTGAAAACGGTTTTAGGGATAGATGGATAGAGATGAAAGGATCAAAGTCCTCGTTGTGGATGATTCTGCATTCATGCGGGTGATGATCAAGGATATCCTCGAAAGAGGCGGAATAGAAGTCTTGGATACGGCGAGGGATGGATATGAAGCGGTAAATAAGGCAGATAAATTGATGCCCGACGTCATCACGATGGATGTCGATATGCCGAAGATGGACGGCATCGCGGCTGTGAAGGAGATAATGGAGAAAAACCCGCGTCCGATAATAATGTTGAGTGCTTTAACCACAAAAGCCGCATCGGAGACGTTTAAAGCACTCCGATATGGAGCCATAGATTTTATCCCAAAGCCATCGAGTTCTTATGATATAAAAAAGATCGAGAAGGAACTGATCGATAAGGTAATAGCCGCCACGCGTATAGAGATGAGCACCCTGCGATTGAGAAGTTTGAAGGGAGTCGAACGCGGCGTGGTGAAGGGCAGGTGGAACGAGACGGATAAAGAGATCTCAATCATCATCGGTGGATCTACCGGGGGTCCCTCAGCCTTTGAACAGATAATACCGCTCTTGCCGGAGGATATTCCTGCTTCCATCATCTCGGTACAGCACATGCCTCCGGGAAATTTTATGGATTGCATGGCGCGGCGGCTCGACAAACTCTCTGAGATCGGGGTGAAGGTGGCGAAGAATTTTGAGTTTATAAAGAGAGGAAAGGTATATTTTGCCCCTGGTGGAATGCACCTCGCCGTCTCCAAATCTTCGATCTTCAAGCGTACAGATGGAACGTCTGTTCACAAAAAGGGTAGTAAAAATATGACTTTATATAGAGATGATCCTCCTTTAAACGCGGTTAAACCATCTGTGGATATAACGATGAAATCTGCAGTTTCCACTTATGGGAAAAATACGATAGGTGTTTTGCTCACCGGAATGGGATCAGATGGGGCAGTCGGGATGAAGGAGATAAGGGCTTGTGGGGGAAGAACAATCGCCTGCGATGAGGAGACCTCCTTAATATTTGGAATGCCAAAAGCCGCGATCGAGCTTAAAGTGGTGGATGAGATCGTTCCTCTGTATGATATAGCCGAGAGGATCGTTCGAAATGTAGAGATTATCTGTGAGGAATAATAGTGTCCATCGATACGGAAGAATTTAAGAAGGAATTCATCGAAGAGGCGCGGGAATATTTGGATATATTAAATCGATCTATCATACGCATAGAAGAAGGCGAGTTGGACTTGATCGATGAGGTATTTCGGTGTGCCCACACCTTGAAGGGCATGGCGGGAACGCTCGGGTATGAAAATTTGCAAGGGGTCTCTCATAGATTGGAAGATATCTTTGATGGTATAAGGAGTGGGGAGATAACTGTTTCCCCGGATAATATCGATACGGTCTTGAATGGAGTGGATCGCATAGAGAGAATGATAGATAAGATAGATGCGGAGAATACAGACGATTTAGAAGAGAAGGAGAGGGAAAAAGAGAAGAGAGCATTGAAGATATCTATCACCCTATCTGATGACTGCACGCTTAAGGGCATCAGGGCGTATCTGGTCATACAGACGATGGAAGAACATGGGGAAGTATTAAAGATAACCCCGCCTATGGAAGATATTGAGGATGAAAAGTTTGGCTTAGATTTCTCCGTCATCTTGAGGACGGATGAGGAGGAAGCAGAGATAAGAGAGGTTCTGAATAGAATTGCAGATTTGGAACGTATAAAGATCACCAAGAGCGAAGTGCTCAAAGAAGAGGAACGTGCCCAAGAATCGAAGATATTTGAATACCCTAAAAAGGAGATCACAAAGGAGCATATATCAGTCGTGAGAGTCGATATAAACCGGTTGGATAAGATAATGAACCTCATCGGAGAACTCGTGATAAGTGATGGCAGATTATCTCAGATAGGTAAGGAATATAATATCGTTGAGTTGAATGATGCTCTGGAGGGCGCAGGCAGATCGATGACGGAACTGCAGAATGAGATAATGACGATTAGGATGGTTCCGATATCCAGAATATTCAACCGTTTCCCGAGGATGGTACGCGATTATTGTAGGGAGACAGGTAAAAAAATTAAGTTTGTGATGGAGGGGGGAGAAACGGAGCTTGATAGGGCAATTTTGGATGATATAATTGATCCTTTGGTTCATCTAATCAGAAATTCGATGGATCACGGAATAGAGTTACCAGAAGATAGAATAAGCGTTGGGAAGGCTGAAGAAGGATATATAAAGCTCTCCGCAAGGAGAGAGAGAGACGACGTCATCGTGGAAGTGGAAGATGACGGTGTAGGCATAGATATTGAGGATGTTAGGAGAAAAGCTGTGGAGAAGGGGATTCTTAGCCAAGAAGAGGTGGATAAGTTGGATGACGAAGTTGCAAAGAACCTCATATTATTACCCGGCTTCAGCACATCAAAAGCTGTCGGCGAACTCTCTGGTAGGGGCGTCGGAATGGATGTTGTAAAGACGAGGGTGGAAGCTTTAGGGGGCTCTGTAAGGATATACTCCAAAAAGGGAGAAGGAATGAAGGTTGTTCTCTCCCTGCCTCCAAGCATGGCTATCGCGAAGGTATTGATCGCCGACGTATCGGGTGAACGATATGCGATCCCTTTAAACGACGTTTTAGAGATCGCACGCATCGGAGATGTTGGTGCTAAGACGTTATATAAACGACGCGTACTCTCTATAAGGGGAAAGGTGATTCCCCTTATACTTTTGAGCGAGGTCTTCAAAAATCGAAGACTTTTGAATATATTCAATTTGAACGATGATGCGGGGGGAGACGCAATAATCGTGGAGAGGAATGATGAAGAGATCATTGCATTGGTCGTCGATGGCGTTCTCGATCAGCGAGATATATTGATCAAACCGCTGGATAGATTTTTATCCGATATAAGGGGGATTGGAGGGATGACCATTCTTGGAGATGGGAAGGTCGTTCCGATAATAGATATAAATTCACTTCCGTTGGATGGTGTCTCAAATGCTTGATTGGAAGAGATTGGATGAATTTTGCATAGACGCTTTTAGAGAACTCGGAAACATCGGGGCATGCCACGCAGGTTCGTCATTATCGGAGCTCACCGGCAAAGATATAAAGATAGCTGTGCCACAGGTGAAGATACTTGAGATAGGTGATGTGGGAGAAGAGGTAGGAGAAGACGTGATCGTTGCCGGAAATATAACACCCGTAAAAGACGATGTTGAGGAGATCAATGGATATTTGTACACATTCTTTCCGGAAGAGGGTGCGTTAAGGATTATAGATACCTTGATGGGTATGGATCCTGGAACGACCAAAGAGATCGATGAGATGGGAAGATCGGCAATCTCGGAGGTCAGCAACATACTGGCATCCTCTTTCTGTGATGCATGCGCAGATTTCTTGGATATCGTACTGCTTCCTGATCCACCTTTATTCTGCAATGATATGTCCAGCGCGCTGATCGACCCGATACTGGCATCCGTGGCGGAAGATGAGGAAGTGGTGGTCGCGTTCCTGACGAGATTCGAGTCTGAAGAGTTCGGCTTCGATTGTTATTTGATCTTCTTTCCAAAGAGTGGAGGGCTAGAAAAATTACTCGGACTCCTTGAAGAGATGTACAGATGAACGAAGAGGAGAATCCCGTTACACCGGTGGGCATAGGCGAGTATAAGATAGCCCACAATCCCACGATACTGAGGGCAATGGGGCTTGGTTCGTGCGTAGCCGTCTTTTTGTACGATGGGAAAATAAAGGTGAGTGGATTGGCACATATACTCCTTCCAGATTCTCCCAATGATCCAAAAAAGAGGAGTTCAAAGTATGCGGACGTTGCTTTGAGAGAGATGATCGGGGAGATGGAAGAGAAAGGTTGCAAAAGAGAGAATTTAAGGGCAAAGATTGTTGGAGGAGCACAGATGTTTGATTTTATGGATAATGAGATGCTCAAGATCGGTGAGAGAAATATTAGATCCGTTAGAAGTATCTTGGATGATGAAGACATCCCGACCATTGCAGAAGACGTTGGAGAAAATTACGGCAGGACGATGGAGGCGTATACAGGTGATGGGAGAGTGCATCTGAGATGTGGCAACAAGGGAGAAAAGTGGATTTAAATAAATGATTAATACAGAAGATTGGCAGTTCAAATTTCTTTTGAGGGAGATAAAGAAGAGTTCAAAGATAGATGTGGAGATGTATAAAGAAAATTTTCTCAGGCGAAGAATAAGAATAAAGATGAAAGATAGTGGAATAGAAAGCTATTACGAATATGCCAAGCTGATAAGGGATGATGAGGCAGAGCTAAATTCTCTCCTCAACACGCTCACGATAAACGTAACGGAATTCATGCGAGATAAGACGCCATTTGAGTGTTTTAAAACTCTCTTGCTCCCTCAAATCATAGAAAAGAAAGAGAAGAGCGGTAGCAAACTCATCAGGATATGGAGCGCGGGATGTGCGTATGGGGAAGAGGCATATTCCATCGCCATCTGTGCCCTCGAATTCCTTAAAGATAGGGATGAGAAGTACACATTCTCAATTTATGGAACCGACATCGATAAAAATTGTTTAAAGAATGCTGAAATTGGAATATATCCAAAGAAATCGCTCAAGAACCTGTCGAAATGGCAGGTAATCAACTATTTTAACGAGATAGATAGATCATACAGGATAAAAGATGAGGTCAAGAGGGTGGTTAAATTCAGATATCACGATCTGACGAACGAAGAAACATTCTCCAAATTTTTTGATGTAATATTCTGTAGAAACGTCGTGATATACTTCTCAGAAGAACAGAAGAGAAGGGCGCTTAAAAATTTTTATGATTCGCTCTTGAACGGGGGTTTTCTCATAACGGGAAAATCAGAATCGATGCTGCCCAGTTTTTTGGGCAAACTTAAGGCGATCAACACTATGGAGAAGGTATATCAAAAGATAGAGTAAATGGCACTCATAAAAACCCAATCTCTAAATGATAAAACTTAGGTTTACCACCTCGATCTCGTGTTCATCGTCCTCGTTGAACAATCTTATCTTTATCTTATCCGTTCCCCAGAGTCCTATGTAAGGGCTCAGTCTGGTCTTTGGTACCTTAACTTCCTTTAGGCAATCTACCTCGATCTCCGCCTCGTTCTTCATCGGTGGAACTGAGTAAAAAGGGGTAAATATATCATTGGTGCGCTTGCATACATCCACCGTTAATCCCTTCCTTGCTCGTCCATTCAACAGATAATTTAGGATTATCGCGGCCTCATCAAAATAAAAGACATCTATCGGATCGGAAACAATCTCCGACTTCGGAGGCAAAGAAAGTTTTTCAAAGATCACCAATTCCATCTCATATCCTCCTTGTATTGTACTGATACCTCATGTAACCACCGCAATTTAGGCAGCTCACCGTCACGTGTTTTCCGCCTATCCTGACACGACAATTTGCACCTGGGACGAGAAAACTGTAACAGCGGTGGCAAATTCTTCTTCTTTGCTCTTTATCAAACCGAACGTTATACCTCATCGAAATTTTTCTGGCGATCCCAATGTAGTGATTGCTCATATTGGGGGATTCATCAAAAGTTTTTTCTGCCATCTTAAAAAGTATCCCAATCCGCTCTTTCGCCATATCTCTCCGTAAAATCTTTTCTCTTCTCATGAGGACAGATCTGTTTGATCTATGATCTCCCTTATAACATTTATCGTGATGCTGGAACAACTTTTTATACTATGAGTATTGCTACTGTTAACGGAGTGTCAAAACGTCAATGAATTGGAGGTTTTTGGAATGACAGAAGATAACGTCGTGTATATAGGAAAAAAGCCGGTGATGAACTATGTATTGGCAACCATCACCGTCTTTAACGAGGGATCCGACGATGCTGTGATAAAAGCGAGGGGCAGGGCGATTTCAAGGGCGGTGGATACCGCAGAAGTGATAAGAACAAGATTTTTGCCAAACGTTAAGGTGGAGGACATAAAAATTGGCACCGATGCGATGAATAGAGATGATGGGAAGGAATCCAACATATCGTGGATAGAGATATATCTCATCCAAGGTAAAAACACCTAAAATTAGATAGTCATATTTTTTGGTTTTTGGTTTTTGGGTATCTCTTTCAACCTTTTTTTATCTTATTCATCGGTCAAAATCGAACGATATTCCCTCGGACGGTTTGATGAGTCGTTTGTAAGGGAGGTTTTAAATATCTTAAAGACTTAAAACTATTATGTAACTTCACATTTAAAGAGAACCAAAGGAGGGGCATGAAGATGTCTTATGACGAAGAGAT
>CABGHG010000088.1 GCA_902158735.1 Candidatus Methanolliviera sp. GoM_oil | reverse complement strand
TCGTATGGAACATCTATGCAATATTCGTAATTCTCTTTTACCGCCTTATCTGCCGCCTCTTTTACAGAAAGAATTTCATTTTTTGGATCACATAACCCTTCTGACATCTCGGCATACGCCTTCCAAACGTCTATCTTTCCCTTCCAGTTCTTCACGATATCGAGATCGTATATCTCACTCTTTGCCCCTTCAAATGTAATATCCGCATATCGATGATACGGCTCCTTCCCCCAGTCATAGATGACCATATTCGAACACGGCACTCCGTGGTGGTTCAGGATGACAACGATGTCTCTGTCATTTGGAATATCTTTCAGCTCTTCTTCGACCTTCTTCGCGACACCTTTGTTATACGCGTCCGTCCCACCTATCTGACCGGAAGTGATGATATTTACGTTCAATCCCCTCTTTTCAAGGTATTCAGGTATCTCTCCGGCTGGATGTTCAAAATCTGAGAACACGACATAATCTTCCGCCAATACGAGATCTTTAACTCCTTCTTTTGCCAACCTCTCTGCTGCAACTCTAAAATCTGGAAAACCCGGACGGGCCGCCCCAAATCCTCTCTCGATGACGATTTTATCTCCGTATCTCTCCTTTAGTTTTCTCTCCGTTTCATCCATTATCTTAAGTTCTCGCTCCTCACCCGGATCGTGATTGTTCATCTTCTGATAGAGATCATACATGCTGAAGCCAAAGAATTCCCAAAAGTCAGATTCTCCCTTACCTGGACCATCCGGTGCTAAATAGTAGGAGAATAATGGACCAAGCATCGGAATTTCGCCCTCGGGTATGTAGACCCATTTGTAATCTTTCCCTTCGTAAGGATTCCCCCATGCATCGATCAGATTCGGATTTACCTTCTCCACAGGGCAAAATGGATCGTCTTTATCCACAAGCAACGTGCCTGAATCCATCATCGGTATCATCACACCGCTGACGATTGGATACATGAATGACATTTTGAACATCCTCATCCCGGATTCCATATAATTTCCCAGAAAATTCTTCCACGCGACCTCTGTGTTGGCGTCATATCTTTCCGGCTCGCCGAAACCTATCAGTAAGATGCCAATCTTATCATCTGGTGATGTTATAGAATTTTCGGTGGCAGATACAATAGTACCAAGCGGAGCTATCAACAGAAAAGATAACAGTAATACCATAAACGCTTTGTTCCACGTTGATCTCGTTTTTTTCACCATTCGGAACACCTCATTTGATTCCAACTTTCTCGAATTTTTTTACATTTCATCATTAAACCTCCTCCTTTAGAAGGCTAATCATCGTAGTATTATTAGTATTTAAATGTTTTGTTAATAACTTTTATAGGAATATTTATAAATAAGTTATTAATCATCTGTAACCATGCCGATCATCAGTATATCCCTGAACGAGAAAATACTCGGTGAGATGGACAGGATTCAGAAGGAGCTTGGTTTTTCTGGAAGGTCCGAACTGATCAGAGCGGGAATAAGAATGCTCATCTTAGATAACAAAGAAAAGGAGAAAATGTCTGGTAAGATCAATTCAACACTTTTATTAATTCACAGCCAGAAAGCAGAGGATGCCCTAACAGAGATAAAACACAAGTTTGAGGACATAGCAAAAACACAAATCCATAGTCATCTAAGAGAAAATAAATGTCTGGAAATATTTATATTGGAAGGCGATGCCGATAGGATAAAAGAGATGGTTGGATTGTTACAAACGAGCAGAAAAATGGATTATGTTAAATTAATTGTTGTATAATTTTCCATCCGAAGAGTTCAAACGATCTGATCGAGAAAGCAAGCGAAAGAGGTGATGTAAAAAAGTTTTGGCGGATGGAAGATACGTAGGCAAAAGATTTAATATTGAGGATGTAGTGAAGAACAGTAAGGGAATATTATGATAAATTTTTTTGGTATAAATAAAAATGTACAGATACTGTTGACATCGGATCATACCTTGATGAGCAACTATCATGGAAAGGAGTTCTTGGGTTTCGGTACATCCGTCCCCACGAACGTGATCCCAGATTCCATCTTTAGATTCATCTTCTTCCCTAAGATACCCACAAAGAGAGGAATGCCTGTTGAGGCACCTTATGGCCTTAGGAAAATCGAGGCGAAGCTACTGGACGAGGGTTTCGATGCTTTGACGACATCTCCCAATCATCTTAAAGATTACATCCGCAAAGCCGACGTTCTCTGTCTTCACACGATGGATCCGTTCGGTTGGGGACCCTCATCCAGCACGTTCACGAAGGTTTTGAAGACGGGAAAACCCTTCGTGGCGAGATACTTCGAAGAATTATTAGATAGAAAAGAGGTAGTGCGAGCAAAAGAGAGGGGGTTAAAGATCATTGTCGGTGGCCCCGGGGCATGGCAGTTCAGGTACGATCCGGAATTCTTGGAGAGATACGACATAGATTCCGTGATGATCGGAGAGGGAGATCTCGCAGTAATTGATCTTGCAAGGAGGGCATTGGACGGCAAAGAACTTCCGCAATTCTATGATGTTAAAAGAGAAGATATTCCGACCGTTGAAGAGATACCTGAGATAAAGAATCCATCTATAAATGGGCTTATAGAGGTTGGGAGAGGGTGCGTGAGGCATTGTAAGTTCTGTGAGGTGGCAAAGAGGCCTTTGAGGTGGTATCCTCTTGGAAAGATTGAGAAGGAGATGAAAGTAAACGCAAGGAGAGGCAATGCCAAAAACATAATCTTACACGCCGAGGATATTCCTCTGTACGGGTCCAAGAACACGATCCCTGCAAGAGAAAAAGTTTTGGATCTGATGAAACTAGCCAAGAGGTATAACGATAACGTGGCATGGAGTCATGCATCAATCGCCGCGGTAGCCGCCGATCCGAAGTTGATAGAAGAATGCTCCGAGATCATTGTGGATGAAAAACAGAGCTGGTGGGGCGCAGAGGTTGGCATAGAGACGGGCAGTCCAAGACTCATGAAGGAGACTATGGCTGGAAAAGCCCATCCGTTTGATATAGAAGAGTGGCCCGAGATCGTTAAGACGGGTATGGGAATAGCAGACGACAATAATCTGGTGCCTGCCTGTACTTTGATAGCTGGATTACCGGGCGAAGAGGAAGATGATGTGATCAAGACGATCGAGCTGGTCGAGGATTTGAAGGATTACAAAAGTCTTATAGTACCTCTCTTCTTCGTTCCTCTGGGGCAACTCACGAAGGAAGATTGGTTTGAGGCCGAAGAGGTGACGGAGCTTCAAAGAGAGCTCTTGATAATTTGTCTAAAACATGGCATAAGGTGGTCAAGAGCTTTTGTGGAGGACTACTATGGGGCGGGAATGCGTGGCAAACTTCTCTCTTTGCCGATGAAATATTTCATACGCGCGATAAAGAGAAGGGCAAAGAAAGAAGGATTCATTTAACGCCGGGGAAGGGATTCGAACCCCTGCGTTCCCGTGGAACAACGAGTCTCGAGCTCGTCGCTTTAGTCCGCTCGGCCACCCCGGCATCTTCATATTGCTTCCTTGTCAAGATGCATCATCAAGTCTTAATCTAAAAATGAAACTTAACTTAATCTAAATCATCCAGCCATCCAGCTCTTTTATTTATCTTCCTCTTGAATATTTTTCCAATATTGCCGTGGTCTTTCGCCTGGTGGTATTTAAGATAGATATAATCATCCATGATTCCCAAAATCTCTATCTTGCCAGTTTGATGGGACATAATGTACCTGAACCTTTTGCTGTGGCCGTTAATCTTCTTCTTAGCATCTTCTATAATTTCGTTGCCACTGTAGAGCGGGACTTGAAAACGCTTTTTAGCTCTCTTTACCGGCCTGCATTGAAAAATATAATATGGGTTGACGCCGATACTTACCAGTTTATTCTGTAGTTCGGCCAGGATGTCTGGATTATCGTTCACCCCTTTCAGTAAAACGGATTGATTGTTAATTATCACATTAGAACTAATAAGTCGATCAACAGATTCAATAGATCTATTGGTAATTTCAGTAGGATGATTAAATTGAGTAACGACATATATTCTTCTATCCTTCAAAGAATATTTTTTCAAAAGCGTTAATAACTCCTCATCTTCAGAAATCCTTTCTGGAAAAATTACGGGAACTTTTGTTCCAAATCTGATAAAAAAAAGATGAGGAATATCTGAAAGCATTTCTAAGAATTCTTTAATTATTTCTGTCGGCAATATAAAAGGATCCCCACCACTGATCAGCACATTATTAATCTCACTATGTTCTCTTATATATCCAACTGCTGTTCCAAAATTTTCTACTACTTCTTTATTTGGTAGCCCAACTAGTCTTTTTCTGAAACAATATCTGCAATAACTTGCGCATTTATTTGTTGTTAGAACCAATGCAGTTTGGGAATACTTGTGTTGTAGCCCGATCAGTTTTGTATTTTCCAATTCACCGCTAGTGTCATAAGAACCAGAAAGATCCAATTCTCCTTCTGAAGGAATTGCCATCCGTCTAATGGGATCGTTTGGGTTGCTCCAATCGATTAAGGAGATATAGTATCTCGTAACGCGCATAGGATGTCTTTTTATAACTTTTTGTAATTGTTCCTCTTCTTTTGGAATTAGTTCAATGTATTGTTTCAGCTGCTCGATGGTACATACAGCTTCTTCAAGTTCATCTTCCCATGTCAAAGTATAACCTCTACAGCGTTTTTTTCTAAATATCATCTCAAACATTCTTTTAAAGACCGCAAAGGGCATAGGTTGACCGAACGATATCGAACCTTTTATTCAGATTAGGTGTGTGGCACAGAACTAAACTCAAATAACATCAATGATCGTTGCGACTTCCATCATAAAATGGACATCTACCTTTTATACATTCCTTATTTAAAGGATTGAGCTCGCATTTCATATCCTCGTAGACCCTCATCGTGGTTTTGAGCCTCTCCTTTAAAAAGGTTACTGCTTCAATTATTGCTAGATATGTATTTCTCTTGCAGCATCCTAGGACCGCCGTGGTTTGCTATGGAAAGAAGACTTTTCGCGGTCATCAGGTTACTTAATTTCCATTCGTGTTTAGATAAAGGCGTTGCATCGGTGATCAAGCTGATGAAGATGCCAGTCCCTACTGCGGCACCGCAGTCACCATGATACCCGCAAAAACCTCCCAAATTTTTTTGGTACACTAATTCCTTGCCACAGACAAGACATCCACTTTTATAATCCACCGAGATCACCATTCCCATCCACAAGATTTATCAATCTCTCGGTCATCTCTTCCAGATTTTCTCCCGTCTTTGCTGAGATTGAGATCTCAAAGATGTCTGACTCAACTTTTTTTATATCAAGCTTATTTGCGACTACCAGAACCGGAAGCAAAAAAGTATTTTTCACCTCCTCTAGTAGATTTAATTGTTCCTCCATTGGATACCCACACGTCTCGGTCGGATCCAATACGTGTAATATAACGTCTGCGAGATCTTTTATTGCCAAAATTGCAACCTTTTCCATCTCATTTCTTTTTTGAAGCGGTCTATCTAGAATTCCAGGTATATCTACCACCTGATATCTTCTCCTTCCATGAGTGAAGTGACCAACGGATATGTTCTTCGTTGTAAATGGATAAATAGCTATATCCGGTCTTCCGGAGCTGATTAAATTTACGATGCATGATTTTCCAACGTTTGGATATCCAGAAACTACGATCAGCGGACAATCAAAGTCTATTTTGGGGAATTTCCTAATTTTTTCTCTTGCCTCATTTAAAAAGATTAAATCTTTACTTATCTTCTTCACCATCGACGCGGATCTTCCATAAAACTGTTTACGAATGTTAACAGAATCTCTTTCATCTGTCATTCGGGTTATATATTCTCTTGAGAGTTTTTTTATTCTTTTACTAACTCCATGGACCCTGCCAAGCGATACTTTCAGTTTATCGATCCCAACCGAGAGATCTATGAGTTCCCTATAAAAATTAGGTAGGTTATCAACGCTCGGATACTTCTTCACGGAGGAGACCAACGTCTTTGAGATGATATCGCTGGTGATCGTGATCATCTTCCTCTGGACAACGATCTTTTTGCTGCCTTCGCTATACATTTCCTTGGCTACCTTCTTCGCCCTTCCGAATGCTTTGTCTAGGATCTCATCTTCTCGGAGAATACTTGGTATCTTCTCGATCTCTTGGGAATTCAATTGCCAAACCTCTCAGCCTCGGTTTTATTTCTACTGTGTAAAAATGTTTCTATCGAAATAGTATCTCCGAAAAGGTGTGATCAACAGTTGATTGATAACGGAAACATTCAGATACTATTAAGTATTCTTATATAGCGGTGCCGGAAAAATATTACTCTATTTCAAAGACGGCGGAAATGCTAGGTGTGACCGTAAAAACGGTTAATGTATGGTCAATTAACGGAAAAATAAAATATAGTAGAACTTTAGGAAGGGATCGAAGGTATCCCGAATCGGAAATAAACCGAATTCTTGGAAAGACCGTTCCAAAAAATAAATGTGTAATTTATGCAAGAGTTTCATCCACCAAACAAAAAAATAATGGTAATTTGGAAAGACAGAAGGAAAGATTGGTGAATTATGCTATAAACCATAAATATGAAATAATAGATGTCCTAACTGAAACAGCGTCCGGGATTAATGAAGGAAGAAAAAAATTTCATAAGTTATTGGATATCATAGAAGAAAGAAAAGCAGATGTTGTTCTTATTGAATTTAAAGATAGATTAACAAGATTTGGATTTGAATACATTGAAAGATTTATAAATCATTTCGGCGCAAGAATAGAAATTGTGGAGCAGAAAAAAGTAAAATCCGTACAAGACGAACTTGTTGAAGATTTAACGGCCATAATCACATCTTTTAGCTCAAAAATCTATGGGACAAAATCACAAAAGTTCAAACGAATTGAAAAGGAGTTGAAAGACGATGCAGATAACAGTTAAATCGGAATTGATGCTTGCAAAAGAAGATATAAACAAGCTGGATAATTTAATGAGAGTTTACTCTTCTGCTCATAGATTTGCTTATAATAGAATTATGGACGACAATTTATCAAAAAACGATTTAAAAAAGCTTATACAAGAGATGTTTGGTTTAAATGCTAGAT
>CABGHG010000087.1 GCA_902158735.1 Candidatus Methanolliviera sp. GoM_oil | reverse complement strand
CAACGTTTTTCTGAAGAGGAGATAGTTATCTACTCCTCCTTGGAATCTACTGCCAATATCCTGGCCAAAATGTTTGGGAGATATAAATATTTGGAGTGGTGATAATTCATGGATGTGGGCGACACAGTCATCTATACCAATACAGGAACAAAGGGAATCATTCAGGAGATTAAAAAAGAAGGAGAAGAGGCGAGAGAGAAGATCTGGGCATTGTTGGACAACGGCATGTATTACGATATTCTTTTGTTGAAGCCATCTACCTTAAAAGGGCGTTCTGAATCTAAATCTATTTCTGTTGATGAGATAGAGAGAAGATTGAAGGAAAAAGAGGATATGCTTTCTGAACCAACTTCGGATGAATTCTGTGATGGGGGTGGGTGAATTTCAGAAAATTTTGAGGGGGGCTATGCCTAAGAAAGGTTTTTATAGGACTAAAATAACTCTCGAATAGCTACATTAAAGGAAGGGTAAAAAATATGAGAAAGACAGGAACAGTGAAATGGTTTAGTGCAAGTAAGGGCTATGGTTTTATTGAACTCGAAGATGGGGCAGGGGATATATTTGTACATTACTCTGCTATCGCAGGGGATGGATTTAAGACCCTAGAAGATGGAGATGCGGTAAGTTTTGAGGTTGTGGAAGGCGACAAAGGTCTTCAGGCCGATAAAGTGGAACTAAATTAAAGGAAAGGTAAAAAATATGAGAAAGACAGGAACAGTGAAATGGTTTAGTGCAAGTAAGGGCTATGGTTTTATTGAGCTCGAGGATGGAACAGGGGATATATTTGTACATTACTCTGCTATCGCAGGGGATGGATTTAAGACCCTAGAAGATGGAGATGCGGTAAGTTTTGAGGTTGTGGAAGGCGACAAAGGTCTTCAGGCCGATAAAGTGGAGAGGGTATAAAACAATTTTTTGAAGTATTGTAAAGAGGTTGAGGTTTATAAGGGTTATTTTGCCGTTTTTGATATTCAAGCTATAGATGGGTTAATACGGCAAAACTTTTGCTCTCATGGGTCTATATTGATATTTTTTTTTATTTTTTTATTTTTTATTTATGGATGATGAAAACCCCTATGTAGATGTAAATCTTCGATTTGCATGCGAAAAGGTTCCAACAGCAAAATGTTTCATGGTCACAATTAACGAATTTTGTATCTTACAAAGCGGAAGAAGATGGTAGACGAGTTGAATTTGTTAATCCAAAAAGGACAAGCCAAGAATGTTCAAGATGCGGAATAAAGAATCCAAACCATCTATCTCTTGCAGTTAGAACATTTAGATGTCCGTTTTGTGGATTAGAGATGGATAGAGATTTAAACGCTGCAATTAACATTCTAAAAAAAGGTCTTCAAAAATCCAAAGGATTTTTGAGCAACTAAAGAATGTAGGGCAGGAACTGTCCGAATTTAAGCCTGAGGACTTCTCAAATCAAAGATTTGAGAACGCAAATCGAAGAGAAGGATGATACAGGAAGTCTCGCCCTTTAGGGCGGGGTAGTTCACAATAAAAAGACACATCGATAAATTAGAAGGGACACATCGATAAATTAGAGGAGCAGAGAGAAAAGATGGATAAATTCCTGATGAAATTTGGAGAACAGTCAGAGATCTTACATGACCACATAGAAAAACTGGAAGAACAGACCCCCCGAATAGCGATCTAACAGAAGAAAAAGAGGATTATCTTCGTAATCTTATCGTCACATCTCTCATCGTATTATCTTTGAGATAGCAAGCTCCAATATATCTTCTGCACCATACTGTTTCAACTTTGGGATCAA
Source organism: Candidatus Methanolliviera sp. GoM_oil (assembly GCA_902158735.1). GTDB lineage: Archaea > Halobacteriota > Methanoliparia > Methanoliparales > Methanoliparaceae > Methanolliviera. The sequence goes on along the minus strand of CABGHG010000087.1, from coordinate 5,362 downwards.
CGTATTAATCTCATCCTTGCTCACCACTGTTTGAACGGCGTAATAATCCGTTCCATAGAGTTCTGAAACGGTTGGCTTCTTCATCGCGGGAAGAAATTCTACGATAATAGAGAGCTTATCCTTTGGGATGTTCATCGTTATCAAAACCCTACCCCTGGCATCGATGACCCCTAAGAGGAGCGTCTTTATCTCTTCTATCTCAGTCTTCTTTTCTTTGTCCTCCCAACTCGCTTTATTCGCCAAAAGAGTGGTGTAAGACTCCATTAGTGTTCCTATAATCTTTAATTTGTTCTTTCCCAATGTGGTTCCCGTCTCTACCAGATCAACCACGACATCCATGATCTCCGGGACCTTCGCCTCGGACGCCCCGTAGGAGAAAAATATATCTGTTGAAATTCCTTTACCATCAAAAAAATTTTTTGTTATGTTAGGGTATTCGGTCGTTATACGGCTCCGCCTCTTCCCTTTTAAATCCTCTATCTTCCTGATATCAGAATCCTCCGGAACTGCCGCTATTATCTTTACCGTCTTTTCCGTCATCTTAGAATAGGGAAGTTTAGCCACCTCGACAACATCCGCCCCGCTCTCGACGATCCAGTCCATCCCACTTATTCCAAGGTCAAAATATCCTGCTTCCACATACTTTGGTATCTCCTGCGGTCTCAAAATTTTTACCTTTCCGATCCTCGGATCCTCTATCTTGGGATTATACTCTCTCTTTCCCCTTCTAACTTCCAGGTCGGCTTCCTTAAAGAGCTTCATCGTCTGCTCTTCCAAACTTCCCTTTGGTAATGCCAGATCTATCATCTTAGAACTCCAAATACGCCGCCGGCAGGGCTCGAACCTGCGACAACCTGGTTAACAGCCAGACACTCTACCAACTGAGTTACAGCGGCATGTGAAAATCTTTGATTTTCAGTGGTTATCGATCTTTTATAACTTTTCCCTTCATCCCCTTCATCCCTTCAATTATCCTATCCAGATTTTCATCCAGTTCACTCATAAATACCTTTGTCTTCTTTGTGGTTGTCGCACCGTGAAGGGACGGTCTAATCAAATCCGCTCTCTCCAATACTCTCAAGGAATATCTGATCCTATGGGGTGGCATTCCTATCTCTTCTGAGAGCTTCGTTATTCCAACGGGTTCACTCTTTATAACCCCTTTCAAGACCATAAGATGCCTTTCGAGCATTTTAAGCTCTCTTTCAATACCATCTGTGAGCATCCCTCTCCTTTAAGGAACCAGTCTCCTCCTGTCTCTCGGAAACATGACGGCTTCCCTTATATTATCCAGGTCGAGCATCGTCATCAGAAGCCTTTCCAAGCCGAGACCCCAGCCGGCGTGGGGCGGCATACCGTATTTAAATGTGTTCAGGTAGAAAAAAAAGCTCTCTGGACTAAACCCCCTCTCTTCTATCTGTTTTTCAAGCAGTTTATGATCGTGAACGCGCTGTGAACCGGATGCCAGTTCTGCTCTCGGGTGCATCAGATCAAATGATTTTGACTCGTTTTTTCCACAGGGCATCGTGTAATAGGGCTTTATCTCAAGGGGCCATTTTCTTATGAAATAATGCTCCCCAATACTTTCTCCAAGCTTTCTCTCCCCCAAAGCGCCGAAATCGTCTCCCCATTCTAAATCGGAAATCTCGATGGCTTCATTGTATGAGATTCTCTTGAAAGGGATATCTGGAATCTTAATCTCCCTCTCAAGCACCCTCAAATATCTCGATGCATTTTTTGCTATATATTTGTATGTATGATGGATGAGCTCTTCTAATAATCTCATCACCCCCTCATCGTCTGCATAACTCATCTCCATATCGATGGAAGTGGCCTCGTTCAGATGTCTTCGCGTGGAATGCTCCTCCGCTCTGAATATCGGCCCTATCTCAAAGACCCTTTCGAAACCACTTGACATGAGCATCTGTTTGTAGAGTTGTGGGCTTTGATTTAAGAATGCCTCTCTCTCAAAGTAAGATATTGGAAATAAAGCTGTTCCTCCCTCCGTGGCCGTTGCGACGATCTTTGGTGTATTAACTTCGATGAAATCTTTTTCATAGAAGAATTCTCTTATCGCCCTTAACGCATAACTTCGTATCATGAATATGGCTTTAACCCTCGGCCGCCTCATATCCAAGAACCTCTGGTCGAGCCTTGTTTCTATCTCTGCGGAAACCTTCTCGGTAGGATCCAGAGGAAGAGGCGACTTTGCCATCGCCAAAATTTCTATGGACGAGGGGAGGATCTCAAATCCATTTGGTGCTCGCCCGTCTTCTTGTACATCTCCCTTTACACGAAGAACACTCTCTCTGCTGGCCTTTTTTACCTTCTCCAAGATCTCTTTTGATATCTTTCTCTTGGGCAATGTGATCTGAGTGATCCCCTCTCGATCTCTCAGTAGAAGAAAAGTTATTCCCCCCAAATCCCTTATCTCGTGGATCCACCCCGTGACCTCCACCTCTCCCTTCGTCTTTGGATCTATATCTATAGAGTGCATCAGGTCATCCTCTTTCTTACTGAGTTCGCGTGGGCATTTAGACCTTCTGCCCCTGCCATGCTTATCACCATATCTTTGATGGACGAAAGCCCTTCTCTTCCTAACATCTGAACACTGATCCTCTTTAAAAAATCATCGACGGATAATCCCGAAAATACCTTTGCGTATCCAGCAGTCGGAAGTATGTGGTTCGTTCCGGACGCGTAATCTCCGGCAGAGACGGGAGAATAGTTGCCTAAGAATATAGAACCCGCATTTCTTATCTCCTTTAAGATACCGATATAATCTACACAGACGATCTCCAGGTGCTCTGGAGCAAATCTATTCGCAAAATCTATACATTCTTTCAAAGAATCCGCCAAAAATAGATCTATCCTCCCCGGGACCGAAAGCCCTTCTCTTTGCTCAATAACCTCTTTTCTAACGTCCTCGCACAATCTTCTCGACGTCGTGACCAGTATCGAGTGAGCCGCCGAGTCATGCTCCGCCTGCGCTAAAAGGTCAGAAGCCATGAAGGATGGATTGGCAGAGGTATCTGCAATTATAAAGACTTCACTTGGTCCGGCAGGAAAATCTATCTCTATTTTATCCCGTAAAAGCATCTTTGCCGTCGTGACGTATTTGTTTCCCGGGCCAACTATTTTATTTACTTTCGGAATACTCTCTGTTCCATAAGCCATTCCCGCTATCGCTTGTGCTCCACCAATTTTATATAACTTCACACCGGTTAGCGATGCGGCAATCAAGATTAAAGGATTTATTTCGCCTCTTTCATTTGGAGGAGTACAGACGTAAATCTCTCTCACGCCAGCGACCTTTGCAGGTATCGCCGCCATCAAGAGACTCGAAAAATAAGAGGAGGGAACGTAGCATCCAACGTTCTCGAGCGGAACGAATATCTGCCCCAAAGTTATCCCCCCCTCCTCGAAGAACCAGTTCTCTCTCATCTGCTTCTCGTGAAAATGATAAATTCTATCATAAGCGATCTTTAAATGCTCGATCAGTTTTTTATCTGTCTTGTCAAATGCCCTTTCAAATTCTTCTTCTTTGACGGTAAAATCTTCCAGTTCAACGCCATCAAATCTCTTCTCATATCTTCTGATCGCATCGTCGCCATCTATTCCAACGTCGTCTATTATCTTTTTGACGTCTTCAAAGATGTCTTCAAAGATAGATCTTCGATCGAAGAAATCTTCACTCGCGTCTCCGATACGCCTCGTCTTAAGATTCAATTTAGACACCCTTCTCTTTATACACCACCTTTATATCTGATATCTCCGTCTCTGGATACTGTCCGTTCTCGTCTTTTTCCACCGATTTCACCATGTCCCATATCGTTAATAAAGATATGTTCACTCCGTGCAAGGCTTCCATCTCCACGCCCGTCTTTCCGATCGACTCGACGAGAACCTTTATCCCTATGAATCTCTTATCTAATTGAAAGTTTATCTCCACGTTTGTTATCGGTATAGGATGACAGAGCGGTATTGCATCAGAAGTTCTTTTGACCGCCATTATTCCAGAGACCTTTGCTGTTGCCAATACGTTGCCTTTAGTTATATTTCCTTCCTTTATTGCTTCTATCGTGGACTTTTTCAGGCATATCTTTCCGGAAGCCATCGCTCTTCTCTTGACTTCTTTTTTTTTTCCTATGTCTATCATTCTTATTTTATCCATGCTTTTAGAACCTCTGGATAGTTATAATATAGGGTGCAAGAATGTTTTATCTAAAATAGGTTTTCATCAAGGATATATGATAGAGAGATTCAAAACGATCTTCCATAAACCAGATGAGGTATTCGTCCTTGGAGAGAAGGAGATAGAGGATTTGATCTTTGAGGCAGGAAGGATCATCAGGGCGGAGAAGAATTTGATCACCTTAAAAGATGGAAAGGTGATCTTCGTCGGAGATACGCACGGGGATCTCGATGCAACGAGAAACGTCATCTCCAAGTATTTAAATTTCAAGAATAAAGTCGTATTCTTGGGCGACTATGTGGACAGGGGACCAAATTCGATGGAGAATATAAACTTCCTCCTGATATCAAAGATCCTCTATCCCAAAAATCTTCTCTTACTTCAGGGAAACCATGAGGGAAGGGGAATTATCAAATTTTATCCAGCAAATTTTTGGGAAGGACTATCTGGAAGGCTTTATAGTTTATATTCCTCTCTCTTATCAAAGCTCCCACTTGCGGCGATCACCAAAAATGGGATCATCGCCCTCCATGGAGCATTACCCGATGTCTTTAGAGTGGAAGAGATAAACGAGATCGAGGTTGGAAGCGATCTCTGGAGAGAGATAACATGGGGCGATTTTAGGGAGAGAGAGGGGAAATTCCTTGGCGACGATCCCTTTACAAGAAGGCCCCAATTCGGAAGAGGATACTTCCAAGAGATCATGGATGGGTTGGGAATGAACGTATTGATCCGCTCCCATCAGCCAGATGCAGCAGGAAAGATGTATGGAGGAAGATGTCTCACCATCTTTACTTCTCATGCCTATCTTCAACGGAGGACGATAGCTATCTCGGATCTCAAAAAAGAGGTGAGAACGGTGGAAGACCTTGAAGTTTTAGAGGTTTAGCAGTAAAATATTATTAAAGACTTATAGTCATCTGGCAAGTTTAGAATAAATTCATCTCATCCATTTTTTTAATGTATGTACGCCTATCGACTAAATGGGGAGCATCTTTAAATATTCTTAATTCCCCCCTTCTTTCAGATAAAGATGAGCAAGGAAGAGAAAGATGAGCAAGGAAGAGAAAGATGAGGTAGAAGAGAAAGATGAGGTAGAAGAGGAAGACGAGATGATGTTAAAAGAGTTAAAGAAGCAGATAAGCTTGGATCGAGATCACAGGAAAT
>CABGHG010000086.1 GCA_902158735.1 Candidatus Methanolliviera sp. GoM_oil | reverse complement strand
GATTGGGGTGGAGGCTGGAGGAAGAGGGATTGATACGGGCAAACATGCAGCCAGTTTGTGCGCCGGAGAAAAAGGAGTTCTTCACGGTGCTCTTTCATATCTCCTTCAGGATGGTGATGGACAGATACTTCAGACGCACAGCATCGCTCCAGGATTAGACTATCCGGGTGTGGGCCCGGAGCACGCCTTTTTGAAAGATACTGGCAGGGCGGAATATACATCCGTAACGGATGAAGAGGCATTGGAAGCATTTTTGAATCTTTCAAGGAAGGAGGGAATAGTTCCTGCGCTTGAATCCGCTCATGCCGTTTCGTATGCGATGAAGATTGCGGGAGAGATGGAGAGAGATGATATTATAGCTGTCTGTCTCTCCGGCAGAGGGGACAAGGATGTGGGAATCGTCAAGGAGAGATTGGAGGCAAGATGAGAATTTCTGATAAGATCTCGGAGTTACGAGAAAGAGGGGAGGGAGCACTTGTAACGTTCATAACTGCCGGAGATCAGAATAAAGACTCAACCGTCGAATATCTGAAGGCACTCTGCGATAGTGCAGATATACTCGAACTCGGCATCCCATTCTCCGACCCAGTGGCAGATGGAAAGACGATCCAGGCCGCTGATATTAGGGCTTTGAAGAATGATTTTAGGGTATCTGATACATTCGAGATCGTGGAAAGGTTCAGGAAAGAGTCTGATAAACCGCTCGTGCTGATGACGTACTACAATTCGATCTATGTGAGAGGCATGGAAAAATTTTTGACGGAAGCGAAGAGGGCAGGAGCAGACGGTCTAATCATCGTCGATCTGCCGGTGGAAGAAGGAAGAGAGTATATAGAGCGGTGTAGAGAACTTAATCTTCAGACGATATTTTTATCCGCGCCTAACACATCGGATGAGAGACTGATGGAGATAGATCGTGCCACCAGCGGTTTTCTCTATCTGATCTCCTTGTATGGGACGACGGGTGCAAGAAATGAGATGAGCAAAGAGGCGTTTCTGCTTTTAGCAAGAGCAAAGAATATCTGTAAAAACCCACTCTGCGTCGGTTTTGGGATATCCAATCCTAAAGATGCCGAATCTCTCATAAGAGCAGGAGCGGATGGGGTCGTGGTTGGAAGTGCCTTTGTGAATATCATTGGAGAGAAGAGAGGCAGAGAAGAAACAGTAATAAAGTTAAAGAAGAAGGCAGAGGAGTTGAAGGACGCGTTGAAGATGCCAAAAACCTTTGGTTTTTGAGCACATTGATCGGTCTTTAAATTTTTTGAGGGAGGATGATTTGCGTTTTTTATTCAGCAAGGTATCATAAGGGAAAATTTTAAATGTTAAACCTTTTTTAGAAACCTCCAGTAATAAAGAGCTGATAGAAATGATGGAGGTTGAAGAAGGTAATTTTGATGAGGCATACGACGTATATGCGTGTATGCAATGTGGGAAGTGTACCGGAAGTTGCGCCGTCTCCTTAAGATCAGATCTTAATATCAGAGAACTTATGAGAATCGCCATTCTCAACAAAAACGAGGACTTAGAGAAGCACGAAGAGATTTGGGATTGCACTTCGTGTGGTATCTGTACGGTGAGGTGCCCGAGAGACCTCAAGCCCGCGGAAGTTATCATTGGAATGAGATCATCTCTGGTAGAAGGAGGCACAATCCCGGTAACGGTGAGAGACGCCCTTGAGAGTGTTGGGACAAATAACAACCCCTGGGGTCGTCCTAAATCAAAGAGAGCGGAGTGGCTTGAAGATCTCGATGTAAAGGTTAAGAACATTTCCGAGGGCGAAGAGGCGGAATATCTACTCTATATCGGTTGCACCGCCTCTTATGATCCAAGGATTCAATCCGTGAGTAGAGCTGCCATAAATGTCTTAACGAAGCTTGGAGTGGATTTTGGCATTCTTGGGGAGGAAGAGCCCTGTTGCGGCAGTGAACCAAGGATGATGGGCGAAACGGGTCTCTTCGAGATGCTCGTCGAGGACAACTTAACCTTATTCGATGAGTTTGGTATATCAAAGATCATCACACTCTCCCCCCATGCATATAACACATTCGTGAACGATTATCCGGAATGTGCCAAAAGACTTAAAGAAGATGATGTGGAGATACCCGATATAGAACTCGAGGTGAAACACTACACTCAATTCCTGGAAGAATTGATCGATGATGGAAGATTGGACGGGGAGATGATGAACGAGTTTAGTGGGACTGTGATATATCACGATCCCTGCTATCTTGGAAAGAGAAATAACATCTTTGAACCACCGAGAAAGATATTAAATATAATACCAGGTGCGAGATGTATAGAATTTGATAGAAGAGAGGATCGGAGTCTCTGTTGTGAAGGGGGTGGCGGAAGAATGTGGGCTGAGGGAACGGGAACAGGAGAGAGAAATGCTATTATAAGGGTTAACGATGCAAACCAAGATGGGGCAAATGTAATCGCAGTTGCATGCCCGTTCTGCCTCTCTACATTAGAAGATGCACATGTTACAGCAGGATATGAAGAGACGATGCGGGTGATGGATATATTTGAAATTTTAGATGAAGTCTTGAAGTGAATGGAGGTGTAAAATGGACGTAATTGTGTGTGTAAAAAAAGTTCCGGATACGGCAGAAGCGGATGTATCGGTCGATGCAGGCGGAAGAGAGATAAATAAGGAAAGGTTGACCTTCGCCATAAACGAGTGGGACAACTATGCAGTGGAAGAGGCAATAAGATTGAAAGAGGAAGATGAAGGGACTGTCACGGTGGTAACGGTGGGTGGTAAAGATAAGGAGGATATACTGAGGAGAAGCCTTGCAATGGGTGCAGATAAAGCGATAAGGGTCGATATGGAGGATCCTGAGGATTCATTCGTCCTGGCAAATGTTCTTTGTACGTTGATAAAGGATCAAAAATTTGATCTTGTCTTCTTCGGTGCTCAATCGGGTGACTTTAACTCTGGAGTGACCGGGGCTATGGTTGCAAGGATGCTTGGTATATCTCATGCAGCAATGGTGAACGGGGTAGAGGTGCTGGACGGAAGCATCAAAGCGAGCAGGGAGCTTGAGGGCGGCCTAAATGAGATTTATGAGATAAAGTTACCCGCACTCTTCACCATCCAGACGGGGATCAATGAGCCGAGATATGTCTCAATATCAGGTATCAGAAAGGCAAGAAAGAAGCCATTAGACGTGATGACTCCGGAGGATGTTGGAGTAACTGAGGTCAAACCGATGCTAAGCCTCGAAAAGATGTATCTACCACCACCGGGCAAGATCGCGGAGATCATTGGAGGTTCTCCAGAGGAGGCGGCGGCAAAACTTGCTTCGCTATTGAAGGAAAAGGGGGCGTTCTAAATGACTGTATATATATTGGCAGAGCACAGGCGGGGTGAATTGATGGATGTCACCTTCGAATCGATCTCTGCGGCTAGAAGATTGAATGATGAAGTTGTTGCGATTTTACTAGGAACGGACTTGGCAGATCATGCAGAGAAGGTAGCAAAATATGCAGATAAGGTGTTGGTGGTGGAAGACGAAAGGATCGAGAATAACACCGAGGCATATACCCAGGTAATAGGGGAGATTATAAAGAAGGATAAACCGAAGGTCTTTCTGATGGGGAATACGTCTATGGGCATGGACATAGCTCCCGCATTGGCAATAGATCTCGATTCCCCGATAGCCACCGACGTTGTTGGGATCAGCGAAGAAGGCGGAAGAATAAAGGTGAATAGATCGGTATATAACGGAAAGGTGCTTTCAGATCTGGTTCTTAGGGAGGCAGAAACTTCCGTCATCGCGATAAGATCTGGAGAGTTCTCCGCGGCTGATCTTGAAGAGAAGAACGGAGAGATCACAAAGGTGGATTCCCCCCTCAAGGAAACGATAGAGAATAAAAAATTCTTAGAATTCGTCGAACCAGTAGCAGGCGCTGTGGATATTACGCAGGCAGACGTTCTGATATCGGTTGGAAGAGGGATCAAGGATAAGGATAACCTGCCTATGGCAGAAGAACTTGCAGATGCCGTTGGTGGTGTGGTATCGTGTTCCAGGCCAGTCGTGGATTATGATTGGCTTCCGAAGGATAGACAGGTGGGAACTTCCGGTAAAACGGTTAAACCAAAGTTTTACCTGGCGTTTGGGATAAGCGGGGCATTTCAGCACGTTGCTGGTATGAAAGGAGCCACCATGATCGTGGCGATAAATAAAGATATCAAAGCGCCCATATTCTCGGTGGCACAGTATGGAATTGTTGACGATCTGCTCAAAGTGATGCCAGCGCTTACAGAGAAGATCAAAGAGTTGAAGTCTTGAATGTAATCTTAAATTGGATTTTTGAAGAGGCTAAAAATGAAAGGACTTGTAATCGGTGGTGGGGTGGCGGGTCTTCGGGCGGCATTGGATATCGCAAACGCAGGGTTTGATATCTATTTAGTCGAGAGAGATTACTCAATCGGCGGCAGATCAGCGCAGATTACGAAGAGCTACCCGGATCTTACCAATATAAAGGATGTCTTAAAACCTCTGATGGAGGAGGTGTATAATCACGAGCGAATAACGCTCCTGACAAATTCAGAGGTATTAGGTCTGGAGGGCGAAGCCGGCAACTTCAAAGTTAAGATAGAGAAGAAGCCTAGATACGTTCCTGATGGTGAATCGTGCGAAAAATGTATCGAGGTCTGTCCTGTCGAGGTTCCAAATGAATTTAATGAAGGGCTTGACAAGAGAAAGGCGATATTTGTTCCTTTCTCTTATGCCGTTCCAGATGGGTGTGTAATCGATGAAACTAACTGTTTGCACTTCAAAGACGGCAGTTGTAGCAGATGTAAAGAGGTCTGTGACGGGATAAATTTCGATCAAAAGGCAGAGACGATAGAGATAGATGTAGGTAGCGTGGTGGTTGCAACGGGTTTTGATCCGTTCGACCCGAACCTAAGACCTGAATTAGCGTATGACAAGTATGATGGTGTGATCACCTCTTTGGAACTGGAGAGGCTGCTGGATGATGATGGTCCAACAGGTGGAAAGGTAATCATAAACGGAGAAGAGCCTAAGTCGATCGTTTTTGCCCATTGCATCGGTTCTAGAGATAAGAAGGTGGATAACCCCTACTGTTCAAGGATCTGCTGCATGTACACGGCAAAAGAGGCGTATATGCTCCGAGAGAAATTACCCGACGCTAATATCACTGCCTGCTACATAGATATGAGGGCATTCGGGAAGGGGTGTGAAGAATTTTATGAGGAGGTACAGAAGAAGCAGGTGCTCTACAGGCGAGGTGTCGCCGCGGAGGTCTATAGCAATGGAGGCAATCTCGTTCTTAGAGCAGAAGATACCTTACTCTCAGAACCTTATGAATCTACCGCAGATATGATCGTGCTTGCAGTCGGGGTAGAGCCAAAGGAGGGTTCCTCTGAATTGGCAGAGAATTTGGGAATAAAAATGGATGAGTACGGATTTTTCGTTGAGAAGAACATGTATGATCCTGTCGAAACGGAGAAGGAAGGAATCTTTCTGGCTGGCTGTTGCCAGGGGCCAAAGGACATCACCGACTCTATCCTGCAAGGTGGCGCCGCAGCCGCAAAGGCGATCGGTCTGATGGGGAGGCACAGCAATTGAGTCTCATCGAGGATGTAGAAGAGAGCGGATGGGTGCTCGGAAAAGATACGATCGATAGCATATATGCCTGTATGCAGTGCGGAAAGTGCACCGGAAGTTGCCCATCCGGGAGAATAACGGGATACAGAACGAGAGTATTGATGAATAAATTACAATCTGGCGACAAATCTATCCTTGAAGATCCGGATATCTGGCTATGCACGACGTGTTATACATGCTACGAGCGATGTCCAAGAGAGGTTAAGACGACAGATGTAATAAGGGCATTAAGAAACGTGGCGGCAAAAGAGGGGTACATGTCAAAGGCACACAGGGCTACTGCCATGTACGTGATTAAGACCGGGCACGCCGTTCCGATAAACGATGCCACAAAAAAGTTGAGAAAGAAACTGGGACTATCCGAGATACCTCCAACCACGCACAAATATCCGGAGGCATTGAAGGCGATTCAGGCTATATCAAAGAAGATGAAATTTGATAAACTGGTTGGATTCGATTGGAATACGATGAATCTGGAGGAGAGGGAGGAAAAATGAAAGAATACGCTTATTTTCTTGGATGCATAACACCAAACAGGTATCCTGGGATAGAGGCTGCCACAATGAAAGTTTTGAAGAACTTTGATATAGAGACGAGAGACCTAAATGGGGCAAGCTGTTGTCCTGCACCAGGAGTCTTTGGCTCGTTCGACCTGAACACATGGCTTCTCATAGCGGCAAGGAATGTCACATTGGCGGATATGATGGGTTTGGACGTCTATGTAACGTGTAATGGTTGTTACGGTTCTCTTCAGGAGGCAGATCATCTATTGAAGGAGAGACCTGATCTGAAAGATTGGGTGAATGAAAATTTAAAGGACGAAGGTCTGGAATATAAAGGAAATATAGAGGTCAAACACATCGTGGAACTTCTATACGATGACATAGGAATAAAGAGACTAAAGGAGGCGGTAGTGGCACCGTTGGATGTGAAGATCGGTGCTCACTATGGGTGCCACTTCTTGAAACCGAGCGCGATAAGGGGGCATGGAAGCTCGGAGAGACCGACGATACTGGACGAGCTCATCGAAGCAACGGGTGCAAAAAGTATAGACTACAAGGATAAGTTGATGTGCTGTGGCGCCGGTGGCGGCGTTAGGACGAGGGATCTTGAGAGTTCTCTCACATTCACCAAGCAAAAATTTGAATCAATGAAGAAGGTCGAGATAGATGCCACGGTAAATACATGTGCGTTCTGTCATCTCCAGATGGACAGAGGGCAGGTAGAGATAAAGGAGATGTTTGGAAAAGAATTTAATATGCCCGTCCTCTTCATCACACAACTGATCGGTCTTTCCATGGGAATGAGCACCGAGGAGCTTGGATTGGATATGCACAGCATGCCGATGACAGAGAAATTTATCAGGTAGCTATCAGGTAAAAAAAATGGATGAAGTGAAAGATGGAGACATAATCGAGGTATCGTACATTGGTAAGGTGGGTGAAGAGGTATTCGATACAACTGACGAAGATGTCGCCAAAGAAGAGGGTGTGTATAAAGAAGGCATGGTATATGGCCCAACAACCGTCATGGTTGGGGT
>CABGHG010000085.1 GCA_902158735.1 Candidatus Methanolliviera sp. GoM_oil | reverse complement strand
GTCTATGGTGTTGAGGCGATCGTTGAAGAGAATGACGGTGGAAGACCTCATATTATACCATTAAGGGCAATTTAGTTGAATAAATAATAAAAAAGAGGTGATTTGAATGGATATGATGGAAACAATGATCGAACTGATGAGAATGATGCTGTTCCCGATGATAAAGGGGATGCTAACCGATATACCGGGGACGATTGAGATGATACTGCCGATATGTAACCTTGAGGCATTATGCGGACTTAGTGGATGGTTGTGTGCGCCCGGCGTGCTGTCAGAACTCATCAGTCTTATGAAAGGTGCAATAGTGAGTGTGATGGGCGCGATGAAGTGAAGAGGGAAGAAAACTCAGCAAAATCATCGATGAAATTTCCTTCAAATTTTTATTTTTTTTACAACTTTCAACTTTGGCGAATTGGTGTTGAGTATCTGAAGAAACCACAAAAATTAAAAAACTGATTAAAAAACTGAAAAATTCTAAAAACAGAAAATGTCCAAAATGTCTAATGCGAAGTCTTCGCAGGTGGGAGAATCGATAGAAATGAGATTAGAAAAGGATTTTAAAAAAATCTTCCTCGTCGTTTGTTCCATTCTTTTCCTATTAGGATGTATGCTATCCATTTCCAGTGTCTTTGCCCAAGAAGAGGCACCCACCGCAAAGACGACCACCGATAAAAATGGAAATTATATATTTTCTAATCTCCCGGCGGGAAAGTATAAGATAGCCGCAGTCGGTAAGATGCCTATGGCGGTTGTAATGGGAGAGAAAATAGTAACCTGCTCTAAAGGAGAAACTCTCAAAAATATCGATATTGAGGTTAAGGCGGTGAGCAAAGAAGAGGTAGATCTTGCTCTAAATGTAAAGATTGAGAGGAGAACAGGCGATTGCACGCTTTCTGGTAAGGTATGGGGAAAGAGTCCTTTTGGTACGCATTACTTATCCAATGTAGTGGTCATCGCCTCTCAAATTTGAAGAATGTGATGATCAGAGATGTGGTTTTTGTTTTGACGCAATAGGTATAGTAAGATATCCTGTCCACCTTCAAGAATTTTTGAAGACCCAACAAGTTGACGATTCCACGCCAGAGAAACTCATTTATATGAGGTAGCAATACAGGAATTTCTATGGTTTCTATGAATAAAAGAAAAGAGATAGAGAAAAAGACCCTTTATGTAATGGTTGAAATATATTGTCGACAACATACAAATTCAGAACTTTGCAATGATCCAAATATTCTGTTAGAGTATGCTTATAATAGACTAGATAAATGCCGTTTTCGTGATGAGAAGGGTAAGAAACCAAGATGTGCGAAATGTCCAATCGGTGGTTGCTACAAACCAGTGATGAAAGATAAAATTGAGGCGGTAATGCGTTACTCAGGCACAAGAATGATGCTATATCATCCAATCCTTGCAATTTTACACTTCATTTTGTAATTTAAGGACAATTGTCTCTATAAAGGTGAAAGCCAATTATAGCTGTGACAACATCAGATAACAGATGCTATGAGATGCACAGCCTCGTTGCACAAGAAAGCCATTTATTTTTAAATCTGTTTATAGGTTTTTTCCTTAAATCCTAACAAAGTTAAGATTTTTATCTAAAACAGAGCCTTTTTAGGGCAGATTATTTGTATGCCTAACGTTGCCATAGGATACAACTCAAAAAGGAGTGATAAAAATGGTTGAATATAAAAAGGCATTGAAGGCGTTACCAAAGTGGTTGGCATACGCGATTCTACCGTGCATCATCGGAATACTCGTTTCAGTTGGAGGCCTCATGATATTCATGAAAGGAATGATGGCAGGACTCGCCGGGCCGATCGCCGGTATCATAATAGTGATCATAGGAGTACTCGTCATGATACTGGGTATGATAGCGGCTATCTTCAAGGTTTTGCCCGAAGTTATGGCCGAATAGCTAAAAGGTGAATAAATCAAAAATTGAATAAAATAAGTGGAGAAAAGGATATGAAGAGATCGAAGAATAAGTTGGTTGGTCTGCTCTTTGTGGCGATCCTATCATTTGCGCTATTATCCCCATTTGTCGTGGCGGCACCAGAGCCAGAAGAAAAGGTCGGCGTGCTACTGATAGGTATCGGTGAGCCGGAAAGATACGACGCCGATATGTACGTTGGATGGAAAAATTTTCTGGGCAACTACATGGATGCCGGAATGAAGATGATGGGGATGCCTTTTATGTCACCGATCATCAAAAAGGCGTTGGCTGCAGATTCAGGAACACTGCTTGTGGATAGAGATGACCCCCTTTGTTTAGTGGAGAAAGAAGATCCAAATCTGATCGATGCATGGGGGAGACCTTACGAAGGGAAGGATTATAGGTGGGTCTCCAAGTCGTTAATCTCGGTCTTAGGCTCGATACCGATGGTCGGCGATATGATGCCCCAGTTTTCTTACTATTTAACACCGGATGGACCCGGCAAGGGGGAATCAGACTTTTGGGAATACTTTAACTTGAGCATGTATGATCTCTATCAAAAGATGGATAACCACGATCCTGGCGAAGAGAGAGAACTTAGGATACTGGACTATACCGAGGCAAAGTTGAAGGAGAAATACGGAGATGAAATAATCATCAAGAGAGGGTTTGGCGCGGCTCGTCCAGGTTTTCCAGATTTCAGAGTTTCAGCAGAGAAATTGGCAAAAGAAGGTGTGAAAGACCTCGTGTTGGCGGAAGCTTATGTCACATTTTCAGAGTTCGAGCATCCGGCTGGAGAGATACCTGAATATCTCGAAGAGAAGGGGTTGAACGTAAATATCATCACTTCTGGTCAGATAGGTGGAACGGACGCGTATAATAGAGGTGTCGCAAAGAAGGTCGAGGAAGAGCTGAAAAAGATACCAAACGAGAGAGACGTCGTCGTCATCCTAAATCATCACGGAATGCCTTGTTCGAATATGGTCATCTATGACTGGGGATGTGAGCCATACCATCGATATGCAGATATTACATTTGAAGGGGCAGAGAAGGCGATATACGATCTAAATATCGTGAAGAACTGGGATGGAAAGATAGACGTTTGGAAGGCGTACACCGAGATGTCAGAAGGATCGATGGATCCGGATAACAAGATATTGAGCGTTAGAGAGGCAGCCGATAAAGCGGTAAAGGAGAATTACGAGTACTGTATAGACGTTCCATACGAGGTTGGAAATTCTGGATACGAGACGTTGTTCGGACTTAGAGAGGAAGGCTGGGGATTGGAATCTCCGGCGTGGGAAGAATACTACGAAGATGACCTCAGGAAGTACAGAACAGAGTTCGAATATGACGGGATGAACGTGGTGATCACGGACGGATGGATCGATGGATACGCCGAAGGATACTATGAACAGATTTCTAAGGCGATAGACGGTCTTCTCTGAGAAAAAGGCTGAATTATAGGTTTTTGGGTAATATTCTAACCTAATTAAGATTTTTATCCAAAACCGAGTTTTTTTAGGGCAGATTATTTGTGTGCCTAACAATATTATAAAACAGCAAAAAATCGGAGGTAAAAAAGATGAATAGAAAAATTGTGGGAGCGATGCTTGCATTTATGATCGTCTGCACCATGCTTTTGGTTCCCCAAGCAGATGCTCAGAAAACTGTTACCATCACGGATTCGTTGGGAAGAGAGGTTGAGATACCGTATCCCGTGGAACGTGTAGTGAACATGAATACTTTTGCAAATGAGGCAATCGCCGCGTTGGGAGGGGAGGATAAAGTCGTCGGTGTCGATCTGTCGATAAAGTTTTTCCCCGAGTTCTATCCGACGTTACGGGATAAACCTGTTGTCGGTTTCCACCACTTCCCGAGCTACGAGAAGATCATCGAAGTGGATCCAGATGTGGTAATCTACTCCAGCGAGCTTATGTGGTCGCCCGGATTTGAAGAGATAATGGAAAAAGCAGGCATAAAACCAGTCTGTACGAGTTTTTGGGATCCAGAGACATACGATCGAGATGTGAGAAATCTGGGAATAATACTCGGAAAAGAGAAGAGGGCAGAGGAGTATCTCGATTTTGCCCATTCGTATATAAACATGGTCGAAGAGAGAGTGAAGGATATACCGCCTGATGAACGTGTTAAGGTGTATTGGGAAGTTATGTTTACCGATATGACGATGGGCAAACCTTCACCATTAAACTCACTCATTGAAATGGCCGGGGGGAGAAATATCTTCTCCGAGACGGGTGGAGCATCATTCGCAATGCCCACTGGGGCGGAGTTTGGTACCACTGCGTCCGGGGGGTTCGGGGGTGAAAAAGCGAAAGGGGCAATTTCCGCGATGTCGATTAGAATGGTCAGTTCTGAAGAGATAATTGAAAGAAACCCAGAGGTGATCATTGGTCAGTCTATGTCCATGAAGTCGATGATGAAATCCTTCAGCTGGATGATGAAAAAACCGGGGATGATGAGAAAGATATTGAACGGAGAGTTGAGTGAAGAGGAAGTGAAAGAAATGTTAAAGGAAACAGAAATGAGATTCGCCGCCGATATAGGCGCTCTGAGGGATATGAGAGAAGGAATAATGAATCGCTCTGAAATAAAGGCGACAGATGCGGGGATAAATGGAAGAGTTTATGTGTTTCCCGTCAGTATGCACCTTTTTTTCTCGCCGAGCTGGCCGATGGGTCTTTGCTACCTGGCAAAGGCACTCTACCCAGATCGCTTTGAGGATTTTGATCTCGAGGATCTCCACGCGGAGTGGTTAAAAAAACAGGATGTTTTAGAAGGGTATAAAGGGACATGGGTATATCCGCAAGAAATAAAGGAAAAGTGAATATGGGTCATATTCGAGTGAACAGGAGGTAGCGTATATGGATATGCTTGAATCAATGATTTTGATTATGGAGATGACGATGTTCCCGATGATGAAGGGGACGCTCACTAACATACCGGGGATGATAAAGATGATACAGCCTATACTTAATCCAAAAGTATTGTGCGGAATGGTTGAGTGGATGTGTGAGCCGGGAGTACTGTCTGATCTCGTTGGTTTCATGATACCTATGTGGTGCGGCGCACTAAAAGCGATGTTTGGAAAATAAAATGAGAAGCAACACACATTGAATGCTGTGTTAGGTGTAAAAATATAATAAAAAAAGGAGCTAAGTAAAAATGGTTGAATATAAGAAGGCATTGAAGGCGTTACCAAAGTGGTTGGCGTATGCCATCATACCGTGCATCATCGGAATACTCGTTTCAATAGGGGGTCTCATGATATTCATGAAAGGAATGATGGCAGGGATCGCCGGGCCGATCGCCGGTATCATAATAGTGATCATCGGAGTACTCGTCATGATACTGGGTATGATAGCGGCTATCTTCAAGGTTTTACCCGAAGTTATGGCCGAATAGATAAAAGTGAATAAATCAAAAATTAAATAAAATAAGTGGAGAAAAGGATATGAAGAGATCGAAGAATAAGTTGGTTGGTCTGCTCTTTGTGGCGATCCTATCATTTGCGCTATTATCCCCATTTGTCGTGGCGGCACCACAAGATGATAAAATCGGCGTGCTCTTGATAGGCACAGGCATGCCTGAAGAATACGATGCCGATGCGTATGTTGGACTTAAATATTTTTTTAATAACTATCTGTTGAAGATGATGATGCCTTTCATGGGCATCCTCGCCGAAAAGGTGTTTTCGACGGTAGATGAAGGTACGTTGCTCGTGGATAGAGATGATCCCTCATGCTCAGTAGAGAAAGAAAATCCAAATCTAATAGATGCGTGGGGCAGACCGTATGCGGGAAAAGATTACAAATGGGTTTCTGAACCATCAATCATCTCGACGTTTAGAGTAATACCGGGGTTCGGTGGACAGATCGACGATATAATGCCTCAATTTTCTTACTATTTAGCACCTGATGGTCCCGGCAAGAGCGAATCTGATATTTGGGAATACATGGGCTTGATGATGTATAATATTTACCATGGTTACGACGATCACAAAGATACGACAACAGAAAGAGAACTCAAAATAATGGATGAGGCTGAGGCAAAGTTAAAAGAGAGCTATGGAGATAAAATCATCGTCAAAAGAGGGTTTATGATGCCTTATCCAGGTCTTCCAGATGCTAGGATTGTGGCTGAAAAGTTGGTGCGAGAAGAAGGCGTGAAAGATCTCGTATTGGCGGAAAGTTATGTATGCTATTTCGGTTCGTCGTCTCCGGCGAGATGGATATCCGAATATCTAGAAGAGGAGGGATTGGACGTTAATATCGTCGAATCGGGGCAGATAGGTGGAACAGAGCCGTACAATAAAGGCGTGGCGAAGAAGGTCGAGGAAGAACTGAAAAATATTCCGAACGACAAAAATGTTGTCGTCATTCTTAATCACCACGGAATGCCCTATGCAAATATGCTCTTCTATGACTCTAGAAAAGAGCCCTATCATCACAGTGCGGAGGTTACATTTGAGGGTGCAAAAAAGGCAATATACGATCTGGATATTGTGGAGAACTGGAAAGGAAAATTTGACATATTGAAAGCCTACAACGAGATGGCCGAGGGGATGATGGATCCAGATAACGAGATATTGAGTGTGGCGGAGGCAGCTGATAAGGCGGTAGGAGAGGGTTACGAATACTGCATAAACGTTCCATACGGTGTTGGAAATATCGCATACGAAACATTGATCGGGCTGAGAGAATATAGTTGGGGAGTGAGTCCACCTGCATGGGAGATATACTATGAAGATGGGCTTAAGAAATTCAGGACGACCACCAAGTACGACGGGATGAACGTAATAATCACAGACGGATGGATCGATGGATACGGCGAAGGATACTATGAGCAGATTTCTAAGGCGATAGATGATATTCTCTGAGAAAAAGATTAATTATATAGGTTTTTGGGTAATATTCTAACCTAATTAGGATTTTTATCCAAAACCGAGTTTTTTTAGGGCAGATTATTTGTGTGCCTAACAATATAGAAGATCAAAAGAATCAAGAGGTAAAAAAGATGAATAAAAAAATTGTAGGAATGATGCTTGCATTTATGATCGTCTGCACCATGCTTTTGGTTCCCCAAGCAGATGCTCAGAAGACTGTTACCATCGTGGATTCGTTGGGAAACAGGGTTAAGATACCGTATCCCGTTGAGCGTGTGGTAAATGTGAATCTCTTTGCGGATGAGGCCATCGTTGCATTGGGGGGAGAGGATAAGCTCGTCGGTATTGATCTGATACCGCTGGCAGAGCCCG
>CABGHG010000084.1 GCA_902158735.1 Candidatus Methanolliviera sp. GoM_oil | reverse complement strand
TATTAGATACCATCCACCGATCTTTAGAGGATGTATTCGGAGAAGTTGAGATCTCTTCCGCCGTATCTCTTCGCTTCGATCGATGAACTTAAAAGAGAGAAGCTAAATGCGGGGATCGATCTGATAGATCTTGGGGTCGGCGATCCAGATATGCCTACGCCGTCTAATGTGATAGATGCGTTGTGCGAGGCGGCAAGAGATCCAAAAAATCACAGGTATCCATCTTATGAGGGTATGATCGAGTTTAGGGAAGCGATTGTGGAGTGGTATAAGAGAAGGTTTGATGTTTCTTTGGATCCAGAAAAAGAGGCGATAACACTCATAGGATCAAAGGAGGGAATAGCTCACATTCCTCTTGCCTTTTTAGATGAAGGAGACGTGGCTTTGGTTCCCGATCCGGCGTACACCGTCTATAGGATCGGATGTATCCTTGCGGGAGGAAGACCCGTCGAGATGCCACTTTTAGAGGAGAATGGATTTAAGCCCGATCTCGAGATGATAGATGAGAAAACTCGTAAAGAGGCTAAGATCATCTTCCTAAATTATCCAAACAATCCGACAGCGGCAACGGCAGAGAAAGAATTTTACAAGGAAGTGGTCGATTTCGCCGCCGAAAACGAGATAATTGTCTGCAATGACAACGCATATTCGGAGATATATTACGATGGTCAAAAACCGCCGAGTTTTCTCGAGGTGAAGAATGCAAAGGAAGTTGGTGCAGAATTTAATTCGCTCTCAAAGATTTATAACATGACCGGTTGGAGGATAGGATTTCTTGTTGGAAACGAAGATATAATAAAAGGATTAGGGACGGTAAAGACTAATATTGATTCCGGAGCATTCAACGCGGTTCAAATAGCTGGAATAGAAGCATTGAGAGGAGATCAGACCTGTGTTGAAAATAATAGACGAACATATAAGGAGAGAAGAGACTCACTCTTGAAAGGAATCGAGCCTTTAGGTCTAAAAGCGGATAAACCAAAAGCCACGTTCTACGTTTGGGCAAGGATTCCAGAGGAATATGATTCCATGAAATTCACGAAGTTTCTTCTGGACGAGGCGGGAATCGTGGTTACACCTGGGGTCGGATTTGGAAGATATGGGGAAGGTTATGTTAGATTTTCATTGACGGAGAAGGTCGAGAGAATAGAAGAGGGCGTTAGAAGGATTGAAGAATTGGAGATGCGATGAAAATTGGATTATTTGGAAAGAATCAAGTATCTGATAAAAATGCTTCCAAATGATATTGTAGGGTACACAAAGGATCTAAAGACTATTGAAAGGTAAAACAATCGCCTATGTCTGTAAAGATTATATGTGTGAATCACCTACACCGATGTTAATAAATTGTGGAATTTATTGACGCGTAAATTTGAATTATCTATGCGCCGCAATTTGATCAAAATCTACTATTCGTTTCAGGGGGAGATCATCATAAGAGTCATGATATTGAATATATTCTATGTAAAGCTCTCCTTTTTTGTTGTATTTAGGCAAAATTGTATCTCTTCTTCCATCAAATTCTACCGATGGTACACCAATTCTCTGGCACATCTTAAGATCGAATGTGGGAGTCGCCTTGATCCATTTTCCTCCGAGAAAAAGTTCGCTATACCCATGACAGACAAAGATATCGGTACCCATCAACTTAACAAGTTTTTCTGGTACGAGATGATTTCGGATGGTAGCAAACCCCAATCTGGAGGGAATGCCTACCGCCCTTGCTAAAGCGCTCAACAAAACCGCTTTTTGTACGCAGTATCCTTCCCCCTGTTTCAAAATCTTGCTTGCTATGAAATCTTCTGCATCGGATGAGAATAGATAGGGATTATATCTTATCTCGTCTCGCACAAAATAAAAAACTCTTTTTGCCCTCTCCAATTCATGGTCGGTGCTTCTAACGAGCTCTTTGGCTCTATCTTTAACGAGAAGAGAATCACAATCCATGAAATAAGTAGATTTCAGATATTCTTCCATCTTTAAAGGAGAGCATTAACCTAACTTCTTTACCAATTCTCCTACCCTTCTTCCAAATTCTCTACATGCTTCCAACGTTTCATCATCAGGCTTTCCTATCGAGACAACTCCATAGTGGCCACCCGCTTTGATAGGATCTCCGATGATGACCATTCCGTGGCATAGCATCGCCTCTATCATCGAGATCAACGTCGTCTCGTTCCCACCAGATATAATCTTAGAGGATGTAAAAGCCGCGCCTACCTTGCCCTCCAGCTTTCCTCTCACGTCATGGGATCTATCGACAAATTCTTTCATAACACTCGGCATCGATCCGAAGTACGTTGGAGCTCCGAGAACAACTCCGTCTGCTGTCTTTAAATCGTCTAAAGTAGTTTCTTCCACCTTCTTAACTCTTACATCTACGCCTACATTCCCAAGACCATCGCCAATTGCCTTTGCCATCTCCTCCGTGTTTCCCGTTCTTGAATAATAAACAACCAATACTTCTAACATGATTAGCCCTCTCTTTTTAATCTTTATCTTAATTTTATTTTATAAACTTAAAGCTTTCCTCAATCTCCAAAATCTTTATATAGAAGTATATAAAAAACATATACAAGAAGATTGATTGAATCGGTATCTATTGAACAATCGAGAGCCGTTCTATTGGTTAGAAAGCCATACATTTCTAAAGGTTTGGTGATATATATGAATAGCGTGATTTTTGGACAGGGATACGTTGCGTCTATCTTGAATGTTGGATTGCAGCGTATTAAAGACGGGGAGATAGGTCTCGAAGGGATACCTCTTGGAAACTCAATTTCTAAGACGATGGAGGATATAAAAATCGTGGGAGCATTCGATTTAGATAAGAAAAAGATCGGAAAAAATCTCGGAGAGGTAACGAAAGACTATTGGGATGGAAATATAAAATTTGATGACGATTATATCATCGAAGAAGGATACAGAGATAATAGAGAAAGAGGGAATATAGATCTCGAGGGAGAATTGGAGAGATTGACGGATATATATAAGAGAAAAGATGCGGAGATATTCGTCAATACGATTACGACGGAAAGTTTTGAGCCTTTCGCTGAAGAAAAAGAATTCTTGAGACGTATAAAAGAGAACGATTTTAAGAGGATATCTCCTGTTCAATTCTACTTCTATTCCGTCATGGAATACGATAGACCTTCCGTCTTCATAAACTGCATCCCAACGATGATCGCAAATGATCCGGCGATGGTTAAGATGGCCGAAGAGCGAGAAAAGGTCATCTTCGGAGATGACGGAGCGACCGGTGCAACCCCCTTGACCACGGATATACTCGAACACCTGAAAGAGAGGAGGAGAAAGATTATGAGCATCTGTCAGTTCAACATCGGGGGAAATAATGACTTCCTCTCATTAACAGAGCCAGAAAGAAATATCTCGAAGGAGCGCACGAAAGCGGGCGTCGTAAAAGATATTCTCGGCTACGAAGTTCCAACTTACATAAAACCGACCGGATATTTAGAGCCGCTCGGCGATAATAAGTTTGTCTCGATGTTGATCCCATACGTCTCGTTCAACGAGGCGATAGATGAGATAACGGTAAACATGAGGGTGAACGACAGTCCCGCACTTGCAGGAAACATCGTCGATCTGATAAGGCTTGGAGAGATATGTCTAGAAAGAGGGGAATACGGAGCGATCTATCCGATAAATGCCTTTTACATGAAGATGCCTGGCCCAATCGAGAAGGCGGCGATAGCAAAGATAAAAGCATTTGAACTTTTAGAGGAATGGTTATTTGAAGGCGATAATATTAGCGGCGGGGAAAGGAAAGAGACTTAATGAGAAAGAAATACCAAAGCCGGCCGTTAATGTATGCGGAGTTCCTCTAATTCTCCGCAACATCTTCTTTCTCAAAAAACTCGGTCTCGACGTAGTAGTTGTCGGTGGGCACAAATTCGATAGATTAAGAGAGATCCTGCCTGAAGATGTTGAGCTCATCAAGAACAATTCTATAGAGAGAGGGAACGCGTTCTCCGTTCTCTGTGCTCAAAATAAATTAAAAGGAAGATTTCTGGTCTTGATGGGAGATCATGTCTATACCGAAGAATTTTTAAGAAAGACGCTGAATGCACCCGCGAATTCTGCGATCGTCTCTAAAGAAAGTGATCTAATTAATATTGATACAGATGAGGCGACAAAGATCTTGGCGAGAGAGGGAAAGATAGTAGATATAGGAAAAGAGATCGAAGAATGGAATTATATAGACACAGGTGCTTTTTTATGCGAAGATTCAATATTTAAAACTTTAAATGACCTATTTTGTGAAGAAAACCATGTAGAGTGGAGCGATGTCATAAATAGAAGCGATATGAATGTTTATGAGAACGAAGAACTCTGGATGGACGTGGATACGAAAGAAGATCTAAAGAGAGCAGAAGATCTTCTGATGAGATCGTTGAAGAAGGATGAAGACGGATTCATATCGAGACATATCAATAGAAGGTTCTCACGTTTGATCACCAAAAGATTAGTAAATTTTAATATTGAACCAAATCTTATCAGTATATTCTCTTTTATTCTCTGTATCGCATCATCTCTCTTCTTCTATGGTAAAATTTTATGGATTGGTGGAATACTGGCGCAATTCTCTTCGGTTTTGGACGGATG
This sequence comes from Candidatus Methanolliviera sp. GoM_oil, assembly GCA_902158735.1. Classification (GTDB taxonomy): domain Archaea; phylum Halobacteriota; class Methanoliparia; order Methanoliparales; family Methanoliparaceae; genus Methanolliviera. The sequence continues at coordinate 2,667 of CABGHG010000084.1, read as the reverse complement.
CGACGGAGAGATAGCAAGATTGAAGTTAAAAGAGAGTAAATTTGGCGGTTTTCTCGATTCCATTCTCGATAGATACGGAGATGCGATGATAATCTTGGGGATGTTCTCCCTCTTAAAATTTAATTTTCTCAACATCTCAATTTTAGTTGCCGCATTATTTGGATCTCTGACGATCAGTTCCACGGCTTGGAGATTTGAGAGCGATTTTAGAGAAAAGATCCATACGCATGAGGGTTGGTTGAGATATATTCCCGCGAAGCGCGATGAGAGGATGTTTATCATATTTTTGGGTGGAATTCTTGGAACGATTTGGCTTCCCGCTATCTTTTGGTCTCTCTTTATCATCGCGATCTTATCCAATTTGAGGATCATCGGAAGAGTTCTCATCGCTCGTAAAATGCCGTAATTAAAGCGGGTCTCTATATAGATTTTATCTAATTAGAGAAATCTTTAAATATAGATTTGAACTTTGTAATATTATGTATAAGATTTCGATCATCGGAAGCGGAACGGTTGGAGGGGCGATCGGAAAAGTATTCACAAAGTATGGTTATCACGTGATATTTTACGACCTCGATCAGGGAAGGCTGAAAGAACTGGCATCCAGGGGTTATAAAGTCGCTGAAACGTTGGAAGAAGCCGTTTTAAATACGGACATCTCGTTCATCTGCGTTCCAACACCGAGTAATAATGGAAGTCCTCAAAAATCTCCGATTTTTGGGATACGGAAATCAAAGATTTCCGACCAAATCGATAGAAGCTATCTCGATACTGCACTCTCAGGCGTTTTGAACGTTTTAACTTCGAAGGATGGATACCACACGATTGTGATCAAGAGCACGATCCTGCCGGGAATCGTGGAGGGGTTCGATGGAGGGGATTGTGGAATATGTCTGAATCCAGAATTTTTGAGAAGCGAGACGCCAGAGGAAGATTTTGAGAATCAGCCCGTCATAATTGGATCTATCGACGAAAGAGCCGCAGAAATACTGAAGGAGTTCTACGAAGACTTCAGAAGAAGAACGGAGAAAAACTTTAAAATCTTCGTTACAGATACAAAGACCGCAGCGATGATAAAATATGTATCAAACTGCCTCTTGGCAACAAAAATCTCTCTATTCAATGAGGTCGCGGAGGTGTGTAAAAAAATCGGTGTAGATCCAAGGATCGTGGTAGATAATATAGTTACGGATAGGTATTCGACTATTGAACAGTATAGGAGAGATTTTTTATCTCTCGGATTTCAGGATGAGTGCCTGCCAAAGGATCTCGATGCCTTCCTCTCTTTCTGTAAAGATTTGGGTTACAAGCCAGAATTATTGAGTGCGGTTAAAGAAGTGAACGAGAGGATCAAAAGAAAAAGATGAGGATAGATGAGAATAGCGGTTATAGCGAAGGGGATATCTCCTTTCGTGATTGGAGGGGCAGAGAAGGTAACAAAAGAAGTGGTGAATCATTTAAGGAAGAGGGGACACGAAATAAAGGTAATTACAAAATATAAAAAAGAGGAGGATAGGCATGAGATAGGTATAGAGATCGACGAAGAATGGTCGAGGAATGCCGCCCTCGAAGCGATGAGGTTTGAACCGGACGTGATATACATCTGCAGACATTGGGGAGAATCCGCATCCCTCTATGTCAAAGACGTCCCGATCGTCTCGATGTATCACGATATCGATCTCGATCTTCTACCCATCTCTCCCGATAGATATTCAAAACTCGAAGAGATCACGAGACGTTGCTTGAAAAGAGACGACAAGATCGTGGTTGCATCTCAACTAACCAGAGATTACTACATCGAGAATTTCTTGGCTGACAAAGATAAATTTTCTATAATCCCGCTCGGTTTGGATGAAGAATCGGATGATAGAGGAGAATCGAAGAAAAAGGTGAGAGAAGGAAAATTTAAGATCCTCTATCTCGGTAGGATCGCCCCAAATAAGGGTATTCACATCCTACTTAAGGCGTTGAAGAAGATATGTGAGAATAATGAGTTGCCGATAGAGCTCACGATTTATGGCGGTTTTACGAGAGATTATGCCTCCTATTATAGCCATTTATCAAATTTTTCTCGCCATTTACCCGTCAAATTTGCTGGAAGGGTGAGAGAAGAGGATAAAACGAAGTTATATCAATCGTTTGATGCCGTCGTCTGTCCATCGATCGCGCACGAGGGTTTTGGATTGGTGCCATTAGAAGCACTCAGATACAATGGTATCGTTATCGCATCGGACATATTCGTCAAGACGGGAGTATTAAGTAAAAAGGTTGCGTTCGTCTATCCGAGAACGGATGTCGATACGCTTGCCTCGAGATTAAAAGAAGCATTTCTGATGAATGAAAGCGAGAGATCGAGATTGAGAAGAAATGCCAAGAGATGGGTAGAGAGGTTCAGCTGGGAGAGGCACGTGAGAGAGTTGGAGAAGATTCTGATCTTGGTTGTCCTCAAAAATCGAAGATTTGCGACTACTTGAATTATATATTTCTATGTATATTATATATAACTATTTGGAAAAATCATATATACCATTACATTATCAGATGAAGTGATGAATATAGGTATAAATTCACGGATGATAGATAGATTTGGTGGCCCGATACATCCAAGCGAGGTGGACTTGATAGAACTCGGTATAGAGGATTCAAACGTGCTCGATGAGGAGATAG
>CABGHG010000083.1 GCA_902158735.1 Candidatus Methanolliviera sp. GoM_oil | reverse complement strand
GGCATCGCCTACCGCTTTTCTTCTTGCCTCCGCGTAATAAGGCTTCGGATCATCTACGCCGAACCTGATCCCCTCGATCCTGGTGAGGTCTCCCCCTGCTTTCGCCGTGGCGTCGATGATCTCTCCTATTTCATCTACGTCCCTTATCTTCACCTTGACCATGTTCTTCACCCGATAGGCAACGATCTTTCTTTTCTCCAACACTGGATCAATCGAATAACTGCTCGTCTGAATGTCCTTTTCTAATATGCCCTTCTCTTCAAGCGTCGTCATCACATCATTCATCGCATCTGCTGTCTTCCTCTGTGCCTTTGCCACCGCTCTATCTTGTGCTTCTACCCCCAAGCTAAGGATACATATATCTGGGACAACGGTCACCTTTCCCTCGCCAATTACCGAGATAGTCTTCTCCTGATTCGAATCGGCAACCGCCGTCGCGTTATAAGCTACCGTTCCCATTAAGACAATCGCCAATATTGCCGCCACACCCAATATTTTTAGATATTTTTTCATTCTTTACACCCTTTATTTTAGATAGCATCTCTATGAATAAATCTTTCTTTATAGTTTTAACCTTCGATTTAAAATTACGTCTGCCTATTAGACGTAAAATATGCCTGTTTGGGCGAAGGTGAGAATCTACAACAGATACACTCTGTTGCTTGAATCCGAAGAAGCAAGGTTAGGAAGGGAGAACTTACAGATCTCCTTTAAATGCTTTGTCTAAAATGCTTGGGATTAGTTCTTCTGAGACAGAGAAACACCTGAAAATGGCAGAAGGACTTACCGATCATGTATGGTCGCTAGAAGAGATGTTCACATTTAGGGTGCCTGTTTTAGTGAATGACGTACACGAGGAAAAGATTTAATAGATACGAATTACGAGAGAAGAATGATATGCTAAGGATTGGAACAGTCGGTCCGACGTTCCCTCCTTTCGAGGGTATACCAAAGACGGCAAAAAATATTGAGGAGAAGGGATACGCTTCTATATGGTTCCCTGATCACCTGATGGGGTGGTGGCCACAGTCTATCTGGACGCCCGAGATCGTTGGCGGGTTTGCCACATATAGCCCACATACATTCTTTGAGACGACGCTCTCAATCGCGGCTGCTGCATCTGCAAGCAGAAACCTAATCGTTGGATCTGCCGTAACGGAACCGATCAGGCACCATCCCGCAATGATCGCCCAGAGTTACGCCACACTAGAACATATAACGAAAGGAAGGTGCATTCTCGGCATTGGGGCAGGAGAGAAGGAGAATGTCGAGCCGTACGGTTTGAGATATGAGAAGATTGTGAGCAGATTAGAGGAGTCACTGCGGATAATCAGGCTCTGCTGGAATTCCAAGAGAGACGAACTTTTAAACTTTGACGGAGATTTCTGGAAGTTAAAAGATGCCGTATTTGAGCTCCCTCCACTAAAAGAGAGGCCGCCGATCTGGATCGGAGGTGTTAGAGAACGAATGTGCAGACTCGTCGGAAGATACGGAGATGGCTGGCTTCCGTTCTCGGTCGATCTGGAGATGTATAAAGATAAGTTACAACTGATAGAAGAAGCGGCAAAAAAAGCGGGCAGGGATTTTGATAAGATCACCAAAGGACTCTATACAAGCGTCATCATCGATAGAGATCATGATGAATGTCTAAGGGTGATGGATACCCCTTCTATAAAAGCAAAAGCTCTATCCACGCCGGCATACGTCTTTAAAAAGTATGGGCTGGAACATCCATTAGGCAAAGATTTTTACGGGCTCACAGACTTTGTTCCTTCCAGAATCTCGAAGAAAGATGTCTTCGATGCGATGGATAAGATCCCACTCGACGTCATCCAAGAGACCTATCTCTGGGGAACTCCCGATGAGATCATAGAAAAATTGGAGAAGTTCGCCGATCTGGGATTGGAGCACCTTGTGATATGGAATGAGACATACTTCGGAGACTTCGGCAAGGTGAAGAGTTCATACAAATGTTTGGGGGAGGTGTTAGATCATTTCAAAGAATGATATTAAATTTAAACCGCTCCTCTCTTCCTCAAATCTTCTATATCCTTCTCTTCATAACCCAACTCCGCCAGTATCTCGTGTGTGCTCTCGCCCATCTTTGGAGCTTTTTCTCCCTTATTCGTGGTGGTTTCCAAGAATTTAACCGGAAGGTTTAGACTTTTCTTCTCTCGATCAAAAACTCCTCTGTATTCTATCTGTGGATCATTAAAGACCTCTTCAGGAGAATATACCGGTGTTATCAGTGCGTCTGTCCCTTTAAATATTTCTATCCATTCTTCTCTCATTTTCTTTAAAAATATCTTTTTAAGCTCTTCTACAACAGATATATCGTATTGTTTTTGGATTAAATCCTCTCTTTTTATTTTTAGGCAGAAATTATTCCAAAATTTTGGTTCGATGGCACCTAACGAGATAAATTTCCCATCTTTTGTCTCATATATATTATAGAATGGTAATAAACCGGTTAAAATTGTTTTTCCTCCTTTTAAGATACTTTCTTCACCACCAATAAACCCTTGATATGCAACATTGAAGATACAGTTCACGACATCCGTCATCGATACATCGATATATTCTCCCCTTCCGTTGATCTCTCTTCTATAAAGGCTCGCCAATATAGATAGAGCCCCAAACATCCCCCCTCCAATATCTGCGATCTGCATTCCAGGTATCACCGGAGAATCCTCCGTCCTGTTTATCCCGAGCAGACCTGATATACTCATATAGTTTATGTCGTGCCCGGGAACATCTTTATACGGGCCGTTCTGTCCATAACCGGAGATGGAACAGAATATGATCTTTTCATTGTGCTCTTTTAGAGTTTCATATCCTACCCCGAGTCTTTTCATAACTCCGGGTCTAAAACTCTCTATCAAAATATCCGCTCTGGACACCAAATCCAAAAATATCTCTCTTCCGAAACTGTTCTTTAAATTTAATGTCATACTCTTCTTTCCGGCATTTATCAGATCATAAAGGGGGGTGCTTCTAGAGTAATCCTCATATCCCGGATCCTCTATTTTTAACACGTCCGCTCCAAGTTTTGAGAGAATCCACGTACAATAGGGGCCAGGAAGTAGCCTTGTTAAGTCGAGAACCTTCTTACCTTTAAGCATCGTCATGGAAGAGACATTTCATTTTTAGTATAAATCATTTGTGCCTATCTTAGACCCAACCATATCGTTATTATTAAATATTTGAAAGGATAGATCACGTCGCGTGTGTAAAAGATTGAAGATATCGGTTGGCATTACTGTGAAAAACGACAATTGGGTTGTAGAAACACTGGACAGCATAATGCATCAATCGAGAATGCCAGACGAGATCATCATTGTAGATGCCTTCTCCACCGACGGAACGAAAGAACTACTCGATGAAAGGGTAGATCTTTACAGATCAAGCGGTCTGCCAATAATGATAACTCAGAAGGAGGGAAATATCGCAACGGGGAGAAATATGATCATGAATCTGGCGAACGGTGAATATGTAGCCATGACCGATTCAGATTGCATCGCAGATGTTAACTGGCTGAAAGAACTGGAACGTTCTGTATTATCCAATTCTGCTGAAATAGAAGATAATGTAGATGTTGTGGGGGGGCTGACTGGAGTCTTTGGAGAAGGTGTGCAGGCGGATGTTAAAGAACACAACCCAGCATTTGTCAAAGTCGATGGGGTGGAGGTAGATTTTGCTTATCAAACCCGTAACGTACTGTTGAATAAAGAGACGGTGGATCGAGTTAGGGGGTTTAACACGGATTATATTCTATATGAGGATATGGATCTGATGTACCGTATAGCAAAAGAAGGAGGTAAGATAGTCTATAATCAAAAGGCAAGAGTATATCACAAAAATTCTCCAAACACTAAACGGTATATGATGAAGATGTATAATGATGCTTTATGGAGCGCCATATTTTATGACGACCACCCAGACGCTTATGGGGGAGGAAGGTCGGTTGGACAGATGGCTGGAAGGGCTCTAATAGACGAACTCATAGCGGTGCTCATGATAGCAACCGGCACGATCTCAAAGAGTGATTCCTCCAAGGTCGGCATTGGGAGAGTAGGTGGGGGTGTGATGGGTTTACTTGAGGGGATTTTAGAAGAATTGGGATCGATCATTTAAAATATTGTTGGGTGATATGAGGACAGAGATACCTTTTGCCATCTGGAAGCACTACCATGAAGTCTTTCTCTCTGGATTTATAATAACGCTCTTATCCGGTATAACATTGAGCGAATTAAGAGGTCCGGCAATTTTGATCTCGGCTTTTAGCATGGGGTTCATAATGATGGCGGCATTCATGTTCAACGATATAATAGACCGAGATCTAGATTTTAAATCGGATAAATACTGGAAGTTTACATATAATAGACCAGATCACGTAACGATCTTAAAGAAGATGTGTGTGGCACTGGCCGCCATGGCAGGTCTCATGGTGGCGATGATCGGATACTTCCAACTTATCATATTCATCGTCTCGATCGTGATGGTGGTGCTCTATTCCTGTATCTTCAAGAGGACGCGAGTATTCGATCTGGTATCAAACTTCTTACTCGGATTAGCACCTCTTCTGATGGTGGGATATATTGGCCCGATTCTACTGGTATTTGGGTTCACCAGCCTAACTGTATTCATCGATGGTGGTATAGTTGACAGAAAACTGGACGCGGAAAACTACGTTTTAAATACGTTCACGACGACGTCTGAGGAGGTGATGGGGCGTCTTCAATCGGTTGTAACTATTCTGGTCTTTATAAGTTGTTTTTTGTCGCTAATGCCATTAGTTAAGTTTAATCCTCTGTTAGACATATCTCACATTATATGCTTGGCCTATCTGGCATTGGTTGCCATCTTAACAGTCGGGCTCTCAAACGTTAATAAGTCAGTGGTATCCAATCCATTGAAGATCAGGTGGATGGAACTATACGCAGTAATTGGGGTGATACGTCTTATGACGCTATTCCCAATAGGTTTTTTACAGGTTTGAACTCAAAAGCTTAAATAAGGGATGAAAAAAAGTTAAAAAAGTAGAAAATTTGAGAGGTGGAAGAAGATAGATGATAAGTGATATTCCGATAGTGATGGCAGTCGCAGTGATCACGGCCTTCGTCGCAATGACCATAATTTTTGCAATCTTTGGATATGCGCGGGATCGAGAAAGTTTTGAGAGAGAGACGGGAGCATCCTCTCGTGAATTTTGGTTGCTTCTCTCATTACTTGTCGGTATCTTCTTAATCCTCCTCACCCTATTTATAACTTTGATCTGGTCGCTCTTTGCATAAGTTGCTGATCTCAAATTGATCTTTCTGCAATCTATAATTCCTCATCTTTATAAATAAGAAAAGGATTGAAGATTGATTACTCCGGAAAGCCAAGAGAAACAAACTTTTAAATATAGAAATAGTTTTTGAAAAACCAATGCTCCTGATCGCCATTATATTGCTGGTTGGACTCTATATGGCATGGAATATAGGAGCGAACGACCTCGCAAATTCGATGGCGGATGTGGTGGGAAGTGGCGTATTACCTCTCCGACGTGTGATCCTCTATGCCGGAATAGCGGATTTTCTTGGCGCTGTAATCTTTGGATCTAGGGTTACAAAAACCGTTGCAAAGGGAATCATTCCAATTGAGATGATTGATCCCCATTTAGCCTTGTTAGGTCTTCTTTCTGCGACATTTGCGGCCGCATCATGGGTTATGATTGCAACTTACTTTGAGTTGCCCGTCTCGACGAGCCACTCCGTGGTTGGGGCGATGTTAGGGTTCGGTCTATTCTCCGTATTCAAAAAAGCCATAGAGTTCAACCAGATCGAGTGGGGCGTGTTGGTCAAGATCGTTTCGAGTTGGGTTCTGTCTCCAGTGGCTGGAGCTTTGGTGGCATTTCTTCTCCTCTTCCTCATTCGTAAATTTTTGATAGAGAGGTCAAAGGATATCAATAGATTGGAGAGAATATTTGGGTATCTTCTGATCGCGTCTTCCTGCTACATTGCCTTCTCTCATGGCAGCAATGACGTCGCAAATGCGATCGGGCCGGTGGCTGCGGCAGTTGAAATCTCGAATCTCAGCATCCCCCTCCGGGCGTTGACGGCATTGGGCGGAGTTGGGATCGTGATAGGTGTCGCTACATGGGGATATAAGGTGATTGAAACCGTGGGAACTAAGATAACGAATTTGGTCCCAAGCAGCGGGTTTGCAGCTGATATATCCACCGCCAGTGTGGTACTGTTCTGCTCTTACTTGGGATTGCCCGTTTCAACGACGCATACGCTGGTGGGGTCAATCGTCGGAGTCGGCTTGTCGAAGGGAATCTCGGCGGTGAACCTGGGGGTAGTCAAAGAGATAGTTATGTCCTGGCTCATCACGATTCCGATCCCCCTAATAATAGCGTTCGGTCTATCTGGTGGGCTCGTTTATCTGGGGGTGTAGTAGAAATGTTTAATAGTGATAAAACTTATAAATCGATAGAGAAAGGGAGTAGAATGAGGGTTCCGAGAGTATATGCAAATTCGCCGTTCAAACCACTCTACGAACATGCGATCAAAGGTATCGAATCTGTACGGAAGCTTAGAGAGGTTCTTGATGCCTTTTGCGAGGAAGATTTTGAGAGAGCAAGGGACGATGCCGAGGAAGTAAGCAGACTTGAACATCAATCTGATCTGATTAAAAAGGATATTAGGGCAAAGATCTCCTCCTCCATCCTGCTTCCGGTTGATCGGCAAGATCTTCTCTCCTTCATCAAGCCTCAAGATACCATAGCGGATGCTGCCGAGGATGCAGCCCTCTTCCTGACGATGAGGAAAAGCAAAAATGTTCCAAAGGAGATAAAAGAGTACCTCTCAAAGATGATGGACGAGACTTTAGACCTTCTGGAAGCGTACAGAGTGGTCGTTGCAAAATTTTCTCGTTTGCCAAAAGTTACTTTTAGGAAGAGAGAAAGAAGAGAGATCATCAATCTTATCCGGCCGATAGAAGATGCCGAACATGTCATAGATTTGATCGAGCTGGATGCGGCAAGAAGGCTCTTTCAACTCGAGGGTGAATTGGAGGTACTAGAGATATGGCACCTATCCGGAATAATTAAAAGGCTCTCAGATATCTCGAATGCCGCAACCAAAGCCGCGGATAGGATGAGAACGTTGGTCTTCAGATGAGGGTTTCTCTTTAAGCCGATAGGCGAAGAACTTTACTTCAACACAAAGATCAGTTTTGCGCTCAACATTCTCTATCTTCTTGGGATCTCTTCCATATGGATTGGAGTTTTATTTTTTATTTCATCTATAACGAACTTGCA
>CABGHG010000082.1 GCA_902158735.1 Candidatus Methanolliviera sp. GoM_oil | reverse complement strand
CTTCCTGCAGTCATCTATCCCCCCAAGCACCTTCGTTATTGTGCAGGTATCCCTTCGCCAGATCCCTTCAGGGTGGCAGAGATCGAAGAATTCGCAATCTCTAATATCACAGTTAATCGGTTCATAAGTTATCTTTGATCCACTAAAAGCTTTCTTCGGTTCAATTGCGGCGACAAGCGGGGCCTCGACGACCTCAACCGCTTTGACCCCTCCGTCGTGTAAGACACAATCGTGAAGAACGTCGCCTCTCTTATCTACTACCCTATACCTTCTACCTTTCTCCAAATTTATACAGCTGTTTCTCAGTTTGCAGTTCTCACATTCATCCGAAGCACCGACAAATATAAATTCCGTTCCAACATTGGCAAGTTTTGACCCTATTAAGGTGACTTTAGTCTCTTCTTTCATTTTCCTTAACCTCATTCATCTATCTTGGTTATCTTTACGAGATTTTTCGCTGCCTTCCTTGTGATACCATTTCCCAAAATACTGTATCTCTCTGGATAAATCTCGTGAGCGTGCACTAAAGCTTCTATAATATATTCTATCTCTATTCCAAGCTCGCTGGCACAGACAGGAGTGCCAATCTTCTTTAATGTATCCCTTATCAAGTTCCAGTCTCCTCTGTGTAGATACATCATCATTATAGCACCAACCCCGCACTCTTCACCGTGCAACGCCGGTTTTGGAGCTATTTTGTCGAGTGCATGACTAAATTTATGCTCTGATCCACTTGCGGGAAAGGAAGACCCTGCTATGCTCATTGCAACCCCACTTGAGACGAGCCCTTTGGCCACTATCCATGCCGACTCTTCCAACCCCTCTTTAATCGTATCGGCAGATTCGATTATCATCTGTGCCGTCATCTGGGACAATGCCGCAGCATAACTGCTGTATTCAATATTTTTAAGCCTATAAGCCAACTGCCAGTCCTTCACGGCTGTATAATTCGATATCAAATCTCCACATCCAGATGCAAGTAGCCTATAAGGCGCCTTAGATATCAGTTCCGTATCTGCCACGACGGCGATTGGGACATGCGCCTCCACGGATGTCGTGTTACCACCTCCAGATATGGAAGCCCTTGACGAGGTGATTCCATCGTGGGATGCGGCCGTTGGAACGCTTATGAAAGGCATACCAAGCGCAAAAGAAGTTGCTTTGGCGATATCGATACATTTTCCTCCGCCAACGCCGAGTAAAAAATTTGCTCCCATCTCCCCTGCTAATTTTTCTGTCCTCTTCACCTCTTCCATGCTCGCATCTGCTATAATTTTTATTCTCGTCTCGATCCCGCATTCTCTCAGGGTATCGCTCACCGCATTTCCAGCTATCTTGCTCGTCTTTGGTCCACTAACGATCAAAGCGCTCCCACTTAATCCCAACCCTCTACATACTTCTCCAACGTCGCGGATCTTTCTATGCCCAATTACCACGATCCTCGGAAGCTGCATCCACTTAGATTTATGCTCTCCAGCTATATCAAAGAAATCCATTTATATATCATCACGCGAACGCTGGTATATATTCCTCTGTGGTATTAAAGTTATCGAGAGCGGAGATGTCCTCAAATGCAGAAGAAGAACTTCGGAGAGTGGTACAGTAACATTCTAAAAGTTGCAGGGATAGTGGACGTGAGGTATCCAGTAAAAGGCATATATGTGTGGTGTCCCTTCGGTTTCAAGATTAGAAGATACACATACGGCATATTAAGGGAACTTCTCGATAAAAGCGGGCATGAAGAGACCTTATTTCCACTCTTAATTCCAGAAGAAGAGTTTATGAAAGAGGCCGAGCATATAGCAGGTTTTCAAGATGAGGTCTATTGGGTAACGAGGGGCGGTCTCGATGAATTGGAGATACCCCTCGTCTTGAGACCAACATCAGAGACGGCAATATATCCGATCTTCAAGCTCTGGATAAGGAGCCATGCGGATCTGCCCCTCTTAACTTATCAAATAGCAAACACGTTTCGATACGAGACCAAGAGCACGAGGCCGTTGATAAGGGCAAGAGAGATAACCTCGTTTGAAGAGGCACATACCGCCCACGAGAGCTATGAAGATGCGGAGATGCAGGTAAAGAAGGCAGTTGAGATATATAAATCATTTTTTAAGCGACTCTGTATCCCGATAACGATAAGCAAAAGACCGGACTGGGATAAATTTCCCGGGGCAGACCACACAATTGCGATAGACACGCTGATGCCAGACGGGAGAACACTTCAGATCGGAACGGTTCATCATCTTGCAGATAATTTTGCCAGGACGTTTGAGATAATGTATGAAGACGAACGCGGAGAAAGGAGGTACGTCCATCAGACGTGTTACGGTATCTCGGAGCGGTGCATCGCCGCGATGATCTCGATTCATGGAGATGATAGGGGACTTATTCTGCCACCAGAGGTAGCTCCAATACAGATCGTTATAATACCAATCATCAAGAAAGAGAGCGGGGAGGAAGTCCTAAATAGGTGTAGGGAGATAGAAGAGAGGTTGGGGGAAAGATACAGGGTGAAACTCGATCTATCAGAGGAAAGACCCGGGGCAAAATACTATCATTGGGAGTTAAAAGGTGTTCCAGTGAGGATCGAGTTGGGACCGAGGGATATAAAAAAGGATGAGGTCGTGATCAGCAGAAGGGATGAGCAAAAAAAGATCTCGGTCAAGATGGAGAAATTGGATAACCGGATAGAAGAAGAGATGAATAAGATGGAGAAGAATCTCCTTCTAAAAGCAGAAGAGGGGATGAGGGAAAGGATATTTGAGTGCACCAAGATCGAAGAGATGAATAGTTATGTAAGAAAAGGTATAATAAAGGCGAGCTGGTGCGGAGATGAGAGCTGCGGAAGGGAGATGGAAGAGAGATCTGGTGCGGATATACTTGGGGAGATAATTGGAAAAGAAGAGGATGGAATATGTCCAATATGTGGGAAAGAGACCAAGATAAAGGTCTATCTTGCAAAGACGTACTGAGTTATTATATATATTGTAACTTTAGAAAAATTATAGTCAAATACTAAATTTTTTTATGCTTTTAGGCTCTTTTATGCTTTTAGGCTCATCTCCATTCATGGTCAAAACGGAGATGTACCCGATTGAGAAATTCACGGATGAGAGTTTTAAAAGTTTAACATGTTAGGTACTCAACTATAAATAACTATATATAAAGCCAAAATAATGTTAATAAAGTTAGCGACAAAAACCCAAAAAGCATAAAAACGTGGGATAAACGCGGGATAAAGTTGATATGAGCCTTTCGTTTTCCCATAGACACAGTGATGATTAATGTTGTGGTATTATGAAGAGTAGATTCAAATTTTTTTAATAAGGTTTGAGCGTATTGTATTAAAATATAAGAGGTGATAAAAATGGCAAAAGATGACCTGTCTACCTTAATCGCCGTTTTGGGCGATGCGGCTGGAGGAGATATAACCGCGAGGGTTGATTTGAGCGAGATTGGAGAAGAGTACAGCGTATTAGGAGAATCGATAAATTCGATGATCGACTGTACAAAAAAGAGAGAAGAAGAATTAAAAAATTCGAGGGAGACGTCTTCAAAGTTGATAGGAGAAAATCCCGTGCCGATGACGATTGTGGATGAAGATCTTAATTTATTAGAGGCAAATAAAGCTTATTTTGGCATCACCGGATATTCACGAGAAGATTTGATTGGGAAGAACTTGAGGAGAGATTTCAAGGTCGTAGAGACGATAGAGCAGGTCAATCTGAGCGAGGCGATGGAGAAGAAGGAGAAAGCCGGGAGAATAAACACTATAGATGCGCCAAATGGGATATTCACGTTCATCATAGGGGCATTACCCTACAAAGACGTCTCGACGGGGGAAAACAGGGTTTTGATGACGTTTACGGATATAGCTGAGTTGGAGAAGCACGAAACGGAAGTTAAAGATGTAAAGAAGCGTATTGAAGATATCATGAACAATCTGCCAGTTGGATTAGTTACGTATAGAGCAGATGATCCCGGTAAGAAATGGGAAACCGTTAATCCTGCTTTAGAAGAGATTGTGGGCTATAAAGCCGACGAGATGTTGGGCAGAAAAACCGAAGAAGAACCGTTCAGTACGGATGAGGCGGCCAAAATCCTTACAGAGCAGAGAAAGAGATACGACGCATTACCGGTGTATGAATTGCCGTGGATTACTAAATCCGGTGAGCGTATCATCGTATCCGTTCATGTGGGAAGTATAAAAGATGTGCAGGGAGATATTACAGACTATACCTTTACCGTTCAAGATGTGACAAAAGAGCGAAAGCGAGAAGAAGAGTCGAGGAAACTGAGCACAATGGTGGAGAATTCCGGAACGCCTACAATCCTTGCAGGCACAACGGGCAGGTGGGAGTACGTAAATCCGATCTTCGAGAAGTTCTTTGGGTTCAAGAGCGAGGAGGTTTTGGGGAAGAATACCGTTGAGACGCCCATGATAACGGAAGAGGCAAAGAAGATAATATCAGAGCATCGAGAGTTATACGGCAAAGATGTGGTCACGTTCGAGATACCGCTCGTGAAAAGATCCGGCGAGGTGGCACATATACTGCTCACGCAGACCTGTATATACGATGGAGATGAAGAGATCATAAACTGGGTAGTTGAGCTTAGGGATATAACCAACCTCCGTAACCTAATCGATCAGATAAAAGATACCGTTTTAGTATTGAATACCGCAATAAAAGAGTTGAATGCCGCTTATGACCAGATATCCACCGCCTCTGAAGATATTGCTGGAGCGATGAACTCAACCGCACAGGGAGCTGAAGATCAGGCAACTTCTTTGAACAATATCATAAATAGCATGGAAGATCTTGCAGAACAATCTAAGAGCTTCATGCGAATGTCAGGAGAGATCGAGAAGAGTGCAGATCTGATGAGAGATGTCCTGGAAGGTAGCAGTTCGAAGGCGATTGAGGCGGGAATGTCTCTTGATGAGATATATAGAACGCTTGGGGAAAATGCCAAGGAGATCAAAGATTTGAGTTCTGAGGTTTCCAAAGTATCTAAACTGACCGATTTCATAAATTCTGTTGCTGACAAGACCGATACACTCGGTCTGGTTGCAGGTGTCGTTTCAGATATATCGGGTTCGGGTAATGAAGGAGAGGGCAAAGGTCTAAGATCCATTGCAAAGAGGATCGATGATCTGGCAAAGAGCTCTTCTAACTATGCAAGAGAGGCGAAGGGAATCATAGAGGGTCTGAGCAAAAGAATCAACGATACGATAGAGGAATCAGATAGGACGATAGAATCTGTGATGGATAGTAAGACAAGGATAAAAGGTGCTTTAGATTCTCTCAATGAGATAAACGAGCTTACAAGTTCAAATATCGAGAGAACAGTTAAGATAACGGAGATTGGGGCCAAACAGATCGAGGGGATGGACAGCGTGAAGCAGATGGCAGGTGATGCAGGCTCGATAGCTACCGAATATGCCTCTCAGGTGGAAGAGGTGAGCGCTTCTGTGGAAGAGCAGAGCGCAAGCATAGAAGAGACGAAGGCCACCATTGAAAACTTAGCCGAGATAATGGACAAGTTGGAGAAGCTCATCAGATGAACGAGTTGACCAGAAATTTGATAGATGCCCTTCAGAAGGATCTTGGATTTCTCGCCAAAGGAGTGATCGCCCACTCATGCGAAGAGATCGAGAAGAACGATAGCAATCTTAAGAAGGAAGATCTCCCGATCTTATTAGATCATATGAAGAAGAGGATCACTTTCATCAAGGATGAGATCACTGCAAAACGCATAGTAGGTCAATTGAATGATAGATTTGGATGAGGGAGGGGTAAATTTTAATGGCAGAAGTGGCAGATAGAAGTATATCTGTGCTAAATAGAGCATTGGATAACGTATTGGATGGAGATCTAACCGCGAGAGTCGATTTAGGGTCGATCTCTAAAGAATATTACGAAATCGGCGGGAAGATAAATGAGTTGGTCGATGTCACATCGAAAAGTATCGGAGAACTGAAAGCTGAGAAGGAATACATCTTCGAAATCTTTGCCACGATGCCCGATCCCTTATATATCGTCGATCTTGACGGTATCAGAATCGACTGCAATCCTGCCATGGAAGAGATTACCGGCATTACGAGGGAAGAACTGATCGGAAAGCCGGCAAAGATAGTATTTGTCGAGGAAGAACAGGCTGAATGTGAGCGTGCGCTGGAAGAGGTTCTTAAAACGGGGCACGCGACCCACCTTCCGCGAACGATCCTTACAAAGAGTGGAGAAAAAATCCCTGTATCTGCCCACGTCCACGCAAGGAGAGATTCAGATGGTAATCCGATAGGAGCAATCGTTGCTTTAAGGGATATTAGCGAATTGAAGAAGAGAGAAGAGGAAGTTGAAGAATCGAGAAAGCGTTATCACGATCTCGTTGAGAGTGCTAACAACATAATTCTGAAAACGGACACGAAGGGGACACTTACTTTCATCAATAGATTCGCAGAGGAGTTCTTTGGCTACACCCGAGAGGAGGCAATAGAACGGAATATCGTTGGAACATTTGTTCCCGAAATCGAATCGACGGGAAGAGATCTGAGGAAGATGATCCTCGATCTTTACAGAAATACAGAAAAATACAAAACCAACGTCAATGAAAACATTCGGAGGAATGGAGAGCGAGTTTGGGTTTCATGGACGAACGAAGCCATTCTCGATAAACAGGCGTGCACGGTTGAAATTATGAGCATCGGAAACGACATCACCGAGCGAAAGAAGATGAAGAATGAACTGGAAGCGAAGAATGCCGAGATGGAGAGATTTGTCTATACAGTTTCCCACGACCTTCGATCTCCATTAATCACGATAAGCGGCTTTGCAGGTATGCTCAAGAGAGATATCGAAAACAAAAAGAGAGAAGATATAGAGACCGATCTCGATCAGATAAAAGACGGCATCGAGAAGATGGATCACCTCTTGAAAGATACGCTCGAACTTTCTAGAATAGGAAGAATAACGAATCTACCGGAAGATGTTTCCTTCAAAGATATCGTTAAAGATGCTTTAGATCAGATGGCAGGAGAGATAAGTTCCAATGAGAAGAATATCGAGATCTCTTTAGAAGATTCTATATCGAAAAAGGATAAGATCGTTCATGTTGATAGAGAGAGAATCGTTGAGGTGCTTACAAATCTCATCGGAAACGCAATCAGGTACATGGGTGATCAACCCGAGCTGAAGATCGAGATCGGTTATAAAAGTGATGAGAATGTCTTCTTCGTCCGCGACAACGGGATCGGCATTCCACCGGATCAGCACGAGAAGGTCTTTCAATTATTCTACAAGAGGGATAAGAATAGTGAGGGGAGTGGTGCAGGACTTGCAATCGTGAAAAGGATAGTTGAGGTGCACGGTGGTCGAATCTGGATAGAATCTGAGGGTAAGAAGGGAGAGGGATCCACATTCTGCTTCACGCTTTCAGAGCCAGAATAGGAAATGAAAAATGAGGAATAGAGTGAAT
>CABGHG010000081.1 GCA_902158735.1 Candidatus Methanolliviera sp. GoM_oil | reverse complement strand
TCCCTAAACTGTATGGTCGGCTCTAGACTCGCGGACAATTATGAACTCCGGGTAGGGGAACGGGCAGCGCTACAAAGTCAGAAGCCAAGGATCGTGGGTGTCCTGGCGGAAAGAGGAGTAGGGTTCGACATAAATCCGGATAATGCCATCATTGTCTCTGATAAGATGTTCGACTCGATGTATAATACCACAGGCTACAACTCGGTGATTGTGAAGGTGGAAAAGATAGAGGACGTAGAAGGCGCAAAGGAGGAGATTGAAGCTCGATTGAACAAGAAAGAGGAAGTTGTAATGGTGATGGAGCTGAAGATGATTGTGGAAGGTATAAAGGGACTGTTCAATACGATCTCCATATTCCTGCTTGGCATTGGCGCTATTTCACTTGTGGTTGCAGGTGTAAGCATCCTTAACGTAATGATGATGTCTACGGTGGAGCGAACGAAGGAGATAGGGGTGATGCGTGCAATAGGAACCTCAAAACGTGAGATACTGCGTATGTTCCTCTTTGAATCGCTGATTCTGGGCGCGATAGGCGGCGTAATAGGTGCGATTTTGGGCTTCGGTGCGGGTTTCTTAGTGGACGTCTTGATATTACATGAAGCGTCATATCTGTTTGCTCCTTCAAGCATCCTGTATGTATTCGTTGGTATTGCGTTCGGAGTAGGAACGAGCGTGCTAAGCGGGCTTTATCCTGCATGGCGCGCTTCTAACTTGAAGCCGATAGAGGCACTGAGATATGAATAAATTCTAAACACTAAATATTTAATTCAGGACGCAGATTTACACGGATTTACACAAACCTTTTCTTAAAAAGAAAAGCTTTACCAAAAGAACATTTGTGTTTTTCTTTTAGCACAGGTTTTCTTTTTGTAAAAAAGAAAAAGTGTTGTGTTAATCTGTGTCAATAATCAATTTTAGTTGGATTTTATGCTTTCTTGCTCTTTATTGAGTACATTCTATGATACCAACATGGAAAGATAAATGAGAGATATAGTTATATGAATAAGCGAGAAGCATATGACCAGCACTGAACTCGATATAAAGACATTGGAGAACTGGCTTTGGGATGCCGCATGTAAAATTAGAGGTGAAATTGATGCGCCCAAATACAAAGACTATATCATACCGCTAATATTCTTGAAACGGCTCTCTGATGTCTTTGACGATGAAGAGCAGAAACTATCAGAAATCTATGACGATAACGCGGTGGTCGAGCAGTTGTTAGCCGAAGATCATGGTTTAGTTCGCTTTTATATACCGCAAACAGCACGCTGGGAACGTATAGCAGTACAAACAACGCACGTAGGCGAATATTTAACCGATGCGGTTCGCGCCATCGCACGCGAGAACCCGAAGCTTCAAGGCGTGATTGACATCGTGGACTTCAATGCAACCGCAGCAGGTCAGCGTATCATAAGTGACGATAAGTTGAAGATACTCATTGATGTCTTGGGCAGATACAGGCTGGGCATGACTGATGTCGAGCCGGATATACTGGGCAGGGCTTACGAGTATCTGTTACGTAAGTTTGCAGAAGGTTCGGGTCAAAGCGCCGGCGAATTCTATACACCGCGGGAAGTGGCTATATTGATGTCGTATGTGTTAGATCCCGAGCCAAACGATACGATTTACGATCCCTGTTGTGGCTCGGGCGGGTTACTGATAAAATGCTACCTGCGGTTCCGGGCGAAATACGATGCAGACCCGTCAATAGCACCACTGAGATTCAAAGGTCAGGAGATTCTGCATACCACATTCGCAATGGCGAAGATGAATGCATTTATACATGATATGGAGACCCAAATCGCACTTGGCGATACGATGCACCGACCTGCATTTACGAATCCTGACGGTTCACTCAGGAAATTCGATATTGTCACGGCAAATCCGATGTGGAACCAGGATTTCCCGCAGGATACCTATGAGAACGACTCGTATAACCGGTTCAGTTTCGGCTATCCGCCTTCTAGCAGTGCCGACTGGGGCTGGATACAGCACATGTTCTCATCATTGAACGATACAGGTAAGATGGCAGTTGTTCTGGATACCGGCGCGGTATCACGAGGCAGCGGAAACGTGGGTAAAAACCGGGAACGGGACATAAGGCAAGAATTTGTGGATAACGACCTGGTGGATGCCGTAATCTTGATGCCGGAGAATCTATTTTATAATACTTCCGCGCCCGGGATCATATTGATAGTTAACAAGTTCAAGCCGATAGAACGGCGAGCGCAAATTATGCTTATTAATGCCTCTAAACTCTTTCTGAAGGGCAGACCGAAGAATTATCTGCCTGATGATAGCATCAAGCAGATTTCGGATATATACCTGAACTGGGAAGAAGTGGTGGGTATTAGCAAAATCATTACTACGGCGGAGGCTGCTAAGAATGACTACAATCTCAGTCCATCCAGATACGTGGCTCTGGATGCCGAGGATGATACGCTGCCGTTAGAAGACGCGGTGGTTATGCTGAAAGAGGCGGAAGAGGGGCGGAGAGAGGCAGATAAGAAATTGAACGAGATTATAAAAGCATTGGGGTTAGAAATATGATTGAGGACGCAAGGGATTTAAAATTTTTGATTACCAATATTCAGGTTTATATCTTCTCTGACCGGGAGGAGATAGTAAATCCGGGTGGCTTACCACCGGGAATGTCGTATTCCGATTTAGGGAAAAAGAGCATGCCACGTAATTTTTCGCTCTTTGGGTTGATGCAACGGATGGCACTGGTGGAAAAAGTCGGTACTGGTATACTGAGAATGAACCAGGCCATGGACGAATACAAGCTGGAAAAACCGATCATAGAGGCTGACGAGAATTGGTTTAGTATCATTTTCAAGAGACCAGAAGCGAGTTTTGAGGGTAGAGTAATATCCCAGAAAACTGTGGAGAAAACTGTGGAGAAAATTCTTGGGCTAATTAAAGAAAATCCGAAAATAACTCAAAGAGAATTAGCAATTAAAACAGGACTGTTCAGGTATTTAAATAGCCACAGCTATATGAAAGTTAGGGGTAATAATGGAGGGGATGACAATTAAATCTACCAAAATGTCTAGGGGAATTGAAATTAAGGACTTTTTTGAGCTCCTTAAGGTACGGGAGAAAGAAGAGGGCAATGAAACAACACTCTCAGCAACAGTCAAAAACGTTGCTAAACAAGCTGGAGCCATTCTTAGTAGAATCCCCGTAATTTTCGAAGAATACACTTTGCACGATATTTCGCATTCTGAAAATGTAATAAAAAACATGTGGAAATTCATCCCTGAGGAAGTTAAGGCGAAGTTAAATGCCCTGGAGATATATCTCCTTATTCTTTCCGCTTACTTGCATGATGTAGGAATGGCGGTAAGCAAAGATGAAGAGGACAAGATACTAAAAAGTGAGGAGTTTCTGAAATTTAGGGATAAACACGAAAGAGAAGTTGATCTAATTGAAAAATATAAAGAAGAAGGCAATACAAGAGCCGCGGAATTTTATGAAAAACAGATATTTATGGATTATATCAGAGAACACCATCATGAACGGTCTTATGATTATATTATGAACAATTATAACGGAGAGAAAGGTTTAAAGATAGATGACGAGAGTCATGCTCGTGTTATTGCTAAAATTTGTAGAGCTCATCGCTTAGATATTAAGGATTTGGAAGATAAATCAAAGTTTGATAGAGACTATTCTCTGGAAGGGAATTTTATTAATTTGCAGTTCCTTGCAGTGTGTTTAAGGCTTGGCGATACACTTGATGCGGATAAAAGAAGAGCACCGAAAATTTTGAAAGAATTCATCAATCCGAGAAACCCAACAAGTAAACAGGAATGGGAAAAACATCTTTCTGTCCCGGAAGTAGGGATTACAGAAGAGAAGATAAAAATTAATGCGACCTGCAAATCACCAAGATATCAAAGGGGGCTGCTGGAACTCGTACGAAAAGTAGAGAACGAAAGAGAAGATATTATCAGGCTTTTAAAAGACAATCCCCCTGCAATATCAGATAAATATTATCTTACTCTCAAAGGGGTAGAACAGAACATAGAAACGGACGGAACGTATATTTATAACGATTTTAAGTTCTCTCTTGACAATGATAAGATTTTCAATTTGTTTATGGGCACAAGTCTTTACACTGAAAAGACAGTTGCTCTGCGTGAATTATTACAGAATTCGATTGATGCGTGCAGGTGCAGAAAGGCAAAAGAAGCGGAGTATGAAGGTAAAATTTCATACCAACTGGTAAAAGAGAATACCGATGAGGGCGAAATAAGGAAAATAATTGTTAAAGATAACGGGGTTGGCATGGATGACTATGTTATTGAAAATTACTTTATGAGAATAGGAGAAAGTTATTACCAGTCACGAGATTTTAAAAAGGAAGGTATTCAGTTCAGTACGATAAGCGTTTTCGGGATTGGTATTCTGTCCTGTTTTATGATGGCTGACAAGATAGAAGTAGAAACTCTCAAAGAAGGAAGAGAGCCGAGGAAAGTGGAGATTGAGAACTATTCGGATTATTTTGTAACAAGAAAAGGAAGTCGCACAGAACTGGGAACTACAATAACGCTATTCCTGAAAGAAGATGTTGAAGTGGATTTGATTGACAAGCTAAAGGTGTATGCACGGCACGTTGAATTTCCTGTTTATATAGATGACGGAGAAAACGCAGAAACAATTGTTGATCAAGGATATGATTTTAATTTTGTGGATTATATGAACCCGTTATATAAACAATACGCAGATGAATTGAATCCTTATGTTATTGACTTTGAAAAAGAAGGGCTTGAAGGAGTTAAAGGGAAACTTATTTTTATGTTTTTAAAAGATGAAAATGGCGGTTATGGATTTGAATCAAAAAATTTATTGCTATCTAAACTCTCTTCTGCGGGGGAGGAGCTTTTTGGAGGATCACATTGGGGATATGAAGTTAGAAACCCCTGTTTTCTTTCGCAAGATGGCATATTGATAAAGAAAATCGAGAGATTAGAGTTTCCATTTCAATGGATCGATCCTACTTTTATATTTTTTGATGTCAATTTAGAAGGAGAGTCAAAAATTGACCTAGCCATAGATAGAAACGATGTTGTAACTAATAGTAAGTTCAACAATCTAAAGCCAAAAATAGAGAAAATAATTATAGATCATATCAAAAAAATTTTTTCACAAAAGCATCTTGTGACTGATAGAGATAAAAATAGGTTTATGGAACATTTTTTTGGAGTGTTCTCAGAACATCCTATTTATATCCGAACCTTATCAGACTTCTTTTTTCAAAGTATGAAAAAGTTAATCCGTTTCGGATGTTCTGTAAATGGCGGGATAAAATACCTTACATATGACGAACTAAAGGACAGGTGGGAGTATTTTTCTTTTATTGAACTCAGAGGACATCTAGGCATTATTCCTGAGAATATGAAAAATGTAATAGAAAAGGCCTATTCTGAAGACCCAATTATATACTCAGTAATTGAGGAAAAATTACCTGAAATTCTCCGTGAATTTAGCGGAGATCACATAATAGTAACAAATAAAGAACTGGGGTTTAGTTTGAATAAGTATCTTCTTGTGTCTTCTGCAGAAAAGAGAGATAAAAAGAAAAAGGAGTATGGATTTACCTTTGAAGGTGATTACAAGGGCTGTTTTGGAACTTTAACAACTGAAGGCTTTCAAATAGCGCCAAATATTAATCACCCTTTCATGAGACTTGTAAGCAAGAATATAGATACATTCAAGGCTATGGATAAGAAAAAATATGAGTTTTTCATTGAGAAATTGTTAAGAATGTTTAAGTTCCGCTATCTGATGCCTTTAAAAGAAATTCAAAGAATACAAAAATACCTTCTTGACTTCTATGTGGAAAAAGGAATATTAACCAAAGAAGAAGCAGAGATATACGTATTGACGGAAAAGGATTTCTGCCCTTATGACATGGGCGAGGATTTTTTGAAGCAATGAAAGTTAAGATAAAAATTTTAAGGAGGTTATCTATATATCTATGAAAAATGCGCCTGCGTTAAAATTAGCAATGTCCATGCATGCAAATCCCGGAGTTTATGCTCTTTTGATAGGCTCTGGCGTATCAAAATCTGCCGGTATTCCGACAGGCTGGGAGATTGTGCTGGATCTAATCCGTAAAGTGGCTTCTATGGAAGGAGAGAAGCCCACATCCGAACTCGAAACTTGGTATCAGCAGCGTTTTGGCGAAGTTCCCGACTATTCAAAGCTCTTAGACCGGTTAACCAAAACATCAGTGGAGCGCATGAAGTTGCTACAACCTTATTTTGAGCCGACCGAAGAAGAACGAGAACAGAGCTTAAAAGTTCCGACTCCTACTCATCAGGCAATTGCCACTTTAGCTAAACATGGCTATGTCCGCATGATCTTGACAACTAATTTTGATCGCCTAATAGAAATGGCTCTTGAAGAGGCTGGTATCGTTCCCGATGTTATTAGTTCCGATGACGATTTGAAAGGGGCGATGCCATACGTTCACTCCCGATGCGTTGTTGTCAAATTACATGGAGATTATCGTGATACACGCATAAAAAATACCGCTGAAGAACTAGTGAATTACTCTCAAGAACTGAATAAGTTCCTTGACCGAGTTTTTGACGAATTCGGGCTTCTTGTATGTGGTTGGTCCAGTGCATGGGATACAGCGTTAAGGAATGCTATTTTGCGCGCTCCAACACGTCGCTTTACGACTTTTTGGCTTGCTAAGGGAGAACCGACCGAAGAGGCAAAAAGGATTATTCAGCAAAGACAGGCGGAGGTTATTCCTATTGAAAGTGCAGACCAATTTTTTACAGAATTACAGGAAAAAGTAAAGTCATTGCAGGAATTGGATCGTTTTCATCCTATTTCCACGGCAGTAGCAGTTGCGACGGTGAAGAGGTATTTGGCAGAATCTCGACATCGAATCAGGTTGCATGATCTGGTCCACGAAGAGACTGAGAGAGTATACCTGGAGCTGTTGTCGGAAAGATTCAAGACGCAAAATAACAAAATAACCAAAGAAGTCTTCCAGCAGCGCATGCGCGAATACGAGGCTCTTATAGAGCGACTGATAGCGATGCTGGCAGCTTTAAGTTATCACGATACAGGTGAGAACGCTCACTTGCTAACGAGACGCATTGAAAGGTTTACTCAAGTACCAAGACGAGATGGAAAAGAGATACTAATCGAGCTTCAATACTACCCCGCACTTTTGCTTACCTATGCGGCAGGCATCAGTGCCCTTGCAGCTAAGCGTTTCCACAATCTGGCAGCAATTTTGAAAGAACCAAAATATCGCGATTATAACGAGAAAAAACCAGCAATTGAAAGGCTCAATGTCGAGTCGGTATTTACAGAATACCAATGGATACCACACCAAAACGCTGTAAACAACACACCCAACGACTACCTTTTTGACTTACTACGTCCGCTATTGCGTGATTACTTACCTGACGACACAAGATATGAGGAAACTTTCGATACCTTCGAATACCTTCTGGCGCTGACCTATCTGGAT
>CABGHG010000080.1 GCA_902158735.1 Candidatus Methanolliviera sp. GoM_oil | reverse complement strand
CGTTACGGGTAGTGTAAAAGAGCCAAAAAATCTATTGGTCAGGGTCGGAACGAGATTTCCCTCGCTGATCGAAGCTTGTGGCGGTTTCAGAGACGAGCCAGGTAAGATGATAATGGGCGGCCCCATGATGGGGCTCTGCCAAATTAACCCAATAACGTCTACGATAAAGGGGACTAACTGCCTTCTGGTTCTTGGAAAAGAGACAGTGAAGAAAGAAGAGGAGACTCTATGTATAAGATGCGGGAGCTGTGTTGAGGTCTGCCCGGTAAATCTGCTACCAACCGATCTGGCTAGATATGCGAGAAATAGGAGATTCGATCTATGCGAAGAGAATTATATATCTGCCTGCATGGGCTGTGGAGCTTGTTCTTATGTCTGCCCATCAAAGATACCGTTGGCGCAGCTCATCGGCTGGGCAAAAGATGAGGTGAGGAGAAGAAAAAATGTCTGAAGATCTCAACGAGAAAGATGAAGGATTCATTGTATCTGCAAGCCCGCATATAAGAAAAGATATCTCTGTAGAAAAGATTATGTATCTGGTGATTCTGGCGCTTATGCCTACAACGGTTGCTGGAATATATTTTTTCGGTTATCATGCCCTTTTTATCATAATTTTAAGCGTTCTTTCGGCGTTGATCACAGAATTTTTGATCCTGAAGGTGAGAAAGAAGGAATTTCGCATGGACGGCAGCGCTATTATTACAGGTCTCCTTTTGGCGCTCGTCTTGCCTCCAACAGTTCCTTGGTGGGTACCAGTCGTTGGTGCCGTCTTTGCCATCGCGATCGGGAAGCAGGTCTTCGGTGGTCTCGGGCAGAACATATTCAATCCCGCCCTCGTGGGCAGGGCGTTTTTGATGATATGCTGGCCGGTTCTGATGACGAGATGGATAGTACCCTTTGGTGGAACAGATGCCATCACGGCCGCCACCCCGCTAAATGCCCTAAAACTTCATCATATTACCACACCTTCCATACAACTATTTTTAGGGAACGTCGGAGGATGTATAGGTGAGACCTCCGCGATCGCGATACTGATAGGTGCTTCTATTCTTTTGACTCTCAAAATAATAGACTGGAGAATTCCACTTAGCTATATAGGCACGGTATTCCTTTTAATGTTCTTCTTGGGACAGGATCCGATATTTCATGTACTCGCAGGAGGATTAATGCTCGGAGCATTCTTCATGGCAACAGATTACGTGACGGGCCCTATTACCAGGTGGGGGAGGGTGATATTTGGAATAGGTGCTGGGGTCTTCGTCGTGGTCTTCAGGTTGTGGGGCGGGATGCCGGAAGGGGTGTGCTATTCGATCTTGCTGATGAACGCATTTACGCCGTTAATAGATAGATACGTCAAGCCAAGTCCGTTGGGCTGGGGGAAAAAAGAGAGAAAGATTGCAGAGGGTTCTAAATGATTGCAAAGGAGATTTTTGAATGAAGGAGAGTTGGAAGAGGGTTATCGTTCTCACCTCGATCGTGGCAATCTCTGTAGTGGTGCTCTCTTCTATCTATAATATCACAGAGCCTGAGATCGCCAAACAGAAGGAGATCAAATTTGAAGAGATGCTTCAAAGCATTTTCCCATTGGCAACGGATTACTCCGAAAAAAAAGGTATCTATGAGGTCTATTCAGATAATAAACGCGTTGGATACGCGTTCATGGCGGATGGAACGGGTTATGGAGGAGATATTGAAATTCTGGTTGGAGTCAACGAGGATAAAACGATAAAAGGTATAAAGATCCTGAAACATACCGAGACGCCTGGATTGGGCGCAAAAATAACGGAAAGAGGGTTCACCGACCAATTCGGTGGTAAATCGATAGGAGATATTAGATTAAAGAAGGAGGGAGGAAAGATAGACGCTATAACCGGTGCAACGATAAGCTCCAGCGCCGTCGTTGATACTGTCTATGAGAAATATATGGAAAAGATCAAAATGATGGAGGAGAAATGATTAAGGATTTTACGAACGGGATAGTGAAGGTGAACCCTATCTTCGTGCTCGCACTCGGTCTTTGCCCGACATTGGCTATAAGCACATCTATAGATAACGCGATTGGTATGGGGGCATCTGTAATATTCGTTTTACTCTTTTCCAATCTGATAATATCTCTGCTTAGAAATGTGATACCCAAGGAGGTGAGAATTCCATGCTTCATCGTCATCATCGCGACATTCGTGACGATCGTCTCTTTTGCCCTCCAAGCATATCTACCGGCATTGAACGAGTCGTTGGGGATATATGTCCCATTGATCACGGTAAATTGTATCATCCTTGGAAGGGCGGAGGCATTCGCTTCGAAGAATCCTGTCTCACGATCCGTTCTCGATGCACTTGGTATAGGGTTGGGTTTCACGCTTTCATTGATAATGATCTCAATCATCAGAGAACTTTTGGGAAGCGGGGGAATCTCCGTCTTTGGATATGGTTTTACACTTCCGTTCTCACCTGCAACGTTCTTTATCATGCCGGCTGGAGCATTTTTGGTAATGGGGCTCCTTCTCGGATTGTTTAAGAAGGTGGGGGTGATAAGATGAATGAATTGTTAGCACTATTCATCAAGTATGCGCTCGTCAATAATTTTATACTTGCCATGTTCCTTGGGCTCTGCCCCTTCTTCGGGGTTTCCAAAAGACTTGGAGATGCCCTAAGTATGGGCATTGCGGTAACATTCGTCATGCTCTCCGCATCCGTGATAACGTGGCTAATCGCACACTTCCTCTTGATACCGTTTAACGTTCAATATATGGAGATCGTCGTCTTCATCCTGGTGATTGCTTCCTTCGTTCAGTTGATCGAGATGTTCATAAGAAAGACGAGCGTCTCACTTTATAGGGCTCTCGGCATTTATCTACCACTGATAACGACGAACTGCGCAATTTTGGGGATAGCAGAGATCAATTTCAGGGAAGGTTTCTCGTTATTGGGGAGTGTCGCAAGTTCGTTGGGTGCCGGAGTGGGTTTCATCTTGGCTCTTGCTATAATGTCCGGAATGAGGGAGAGATTGGAAATTTCTGATGTACCTGAATCTTTCGAGGGATTACCGATCGCATTTATCACCGCTTCTCTGCTCAGTCTATCTTTCATCGTCTTTAGGGGGATTGGATTGTGATAGAGATAATATCTATTACGGCCATAGGTTTGATCTTCGGGTTGGTACTTAGCATCGCGGCGGATAGATTCAGGGTGGAAGTTGATGAAAGGCTGGAGAATACGATCGGGGTACTGCCGGGTGCGAACTGCGGGGCTTGCGGATTTATGGGGTGTTCCTCTTTTGCAGAAGCGCTCATAAAAGACCCTTCGATTGCAAACAGATGTGCACAGACGTATACGGATGAAGATAAGTTGATAGAGCTCTCTGATATATTAGGTGTGGAGGCAGGTAAGAAGGAAGAGGCAGTTGTGATCTGCGACGGGGGAAAGCGTTGTGAGGACAAGTTTCAGTATTATGGGGGATATTCCTGCCAGCTTGCAAATCGCTTCTTTCAGGGAAATAAAGCGTGCGAGTATGGGTGCCTGGGCTTCGGAGATTGTGTGGAGGTCTGTCCGACCAAGGCGATAGAGATGAATGAAGATATGCTGCCAGAGATCAATGGGGATAGATGCACTGGATGCGGCGCATGCGCAGATGTATGCCCGAGGAATATTATAAAGATCATACCAAAAGAGTCTCTGGTATATCTAACATGCAATAATCCTTTTGATTGGGAGGAACCTTTAGCAGATTTCATCTTTTCCATAAAGGATAAAGGTGAATTCTCGGCAGATTTTACTGGAACGAGGATCTATGAAGATGGCAAATGGAAGAATTTGTCGGTATGTGGAAGATGTTTGAAGTGTTTGGATGTGTGTCAGAGAGATGCACTCGTCTTTGAGCTCAAGGGGGGAAAAGGATATATAACAAAGACGGCACAGGGCGAGGTAAGAGTTGAAGAGGATATGTGCATTCGCTGTTCAAAGTGCGAAGCCGTCTGCCCCGAAGATATAATAAAAGTTAAAAAACCGCTGGATGGCAGCTTTAATATCGATCAAAAAAGATGCATCGAGTGTGGAAATTGTATAGATCTCTGCCCCTCCAAGAACCTATCTCTTACGGAGGAAGATGGGCCAATTGCTTTCGGTGATTACTGTATATATTGTGGACTGTGCGAGGCGGCATGTCCAACTGGGGCAATAAAAGTGGAGGTGAACGCAAAAGACGCCGTGGGGATAGAGAGGATCAATACGATATGCCAGAATATCTGCAGGAAATGTAAAAGATGTATCGATGCCTGCGAGAACGGGGCAATAATCTGGGATGAAGAATCAAACCTACCGAGGATACTGGCTGAAAAATGTGTCGAATGCGACGATTATGCGTGTGTGGATGCCTGTCCGCTTGGGATCATACGAAAGAAAGTTGAACCCCGTATCACCGAACTTTTGCCGATTTAAATTCTCTATTTGGATCTCATCCCGAGCACGATCAATAATACGCCGAGTATCAGGAGTATTACGGGGAAAACGGAGAAAACAAATCCCATCGGCATATGCCTATGCCAAGATAAATTCCACCAGTTAAACCAAGAGAAATATTTGAAAAAAACAAAAGCAAAGAGCAGAATTCCAATTATGACCAATATCGATCTCGTCTTATTATCTTTACGATCATCAACCCCTTTACGATCATCGATCTTTACGTCAACATCTATCCCCTTTCCCTCTACTTCTGCTTCTGAAGACTCGATCTTTGCCGGTTCTTCCGGAACTATGAGCCAGAGCAGTATGTAGGCGATGATGCCTGGTGCAAAATCGGTAAACACCGTTATTATAACCCATAAAACTCGTATAAGCGTCGGATCTAAGTCAAAATATTCCCCAATCCCGCTACACACGCCACCGAGCTTCTTATCCGTTCTTGATCTATACAATCTCTTCTGCATTTTTGCCACTTATATGCCCTTTATCTTTATCGAACCTGCATCCGTCTTTAAGTCTATTCTGTATCTCCCAGATCCAATAACGCCCACGATCCTATGCTCGACTATTCCTCTCGTCTCCCTCCCCAATGGAAGATCGCAGTATATACTGCCAACATCGCTCTCCGCGTCTATCTTCACATCGCTATCTTTCGGTATCTTAACCGTTATCGAGCCTGTGTCTGTCTTTAGATCCATATCACAGCACTTTTTCAGGTGAACATTGATGGATCCTACATCTGTCTCTGCAATAATCTCGGAGGCATTGATATCATAAATTGCTATTGCACCTACATCCATCTCTAAATCTATATTCCTGGCGTTCAAATTGGATATATCGATCGAGCATACATCGCTCTCTGTGTCTATCTCGATTACGAGATCGTTTGGAATTTTTATGTTATAATATACTTTTGCCTTTGCAGGATATATCAGATGGCGAGGCGTTTTGGTAGATATGAGGATCGTATCACCCTCATATTCCATATTCACCTTTATTTCGTCTGGAGAACCAAAAGATACATGTTTTTCGGCTCTTATTTTTACAACATCTCCGTTGTATCCCTCTATATCTATCTTCCCAATAGAATCTTCTATTTTTAACTTTATGAGGTCGGATCTCGGCTCAAAATCTTTTTCAATCGTTTTAATGGAGCCATCAAGATAGGTGTCATCATCGGAATAAATGGAATAAATGTTACTGTCCAAAAAGCCGACAAAATTGAGAGCTATCAGTAGAATGCTCATTACGATCAGAATGATACCTATACCGATGGCTATTCTTTTCATCTATGGGATAATTTTCTTTATCTTTATAAAAAGTTTTTGTCATTTCGGGAATGTCAACTTGTTGGGTGTTGATTATGACCAAACTTTCCAGTCCAATTTATAGTCACAACATTAACTCGGGCGTTCTCCCCCCAAAAAATCGAAACTTTTATTATATGGAAACGTTACTTTTGCCCGATGATAACTATAACACTAGCAATTGTAGCGTGGGCGTTGGTTGTTGCATTTCTCGCGCTAATTGCAGGGGCATTCGAGGATCTGGAGTCGGACGTAGGTTCGCAGAGCAACCCTAACTCGCAGGTGCAACTTGCTGCGCAGGTCGGGTATGTGAATAGGTTCTTCAATAAGGCGATATCGGGTGAACCTCCATCATACGGGGTGTATTGTGCAGTTTCAGCCGGTGTCGCATGGCTTCTATTGAACAATGGCCTTGCCGCCATACTCGCGATACCGATTGGTGCAGGAGTCGCAGCGATTGTGCATGTGACACTTGCATCTACCGCGTATTTAGGAAGGGTCTCCGCGCAGAAAAGATTTGAACAGCCTATATATATGGACGTCTTTATAAAACAATTGTTGCCTATCACAACACACGGCTTCATCGCGGTGTTGTCCATAACGACGATCTGTTATATACAGGTAGCTGTGATGCCAGCGGGGATGCAGAGCGTCTTTCCGATGCCGCTCCTTGGATTGATATGGGGGATCACGATCGGTTCAATCGGATCCTCTGTCGGCGATGTTCACTATGGAACGGAGAGACAATTTCAGGACAGACCATTTGGAGAGGGTAGACGAGTTACATATCATGGTAAGATAACCAGATATGCGGAGTGCGGAATAAGAAATCAGAACGACATCGTATATTTCTGTGCGAAACACGGTGGCCCGGTGACCGGACTTGTATTTGGATCGATCCTGTTATTTGAGAACTGGAGGAGCCTGCTTGGATTTATGATTGGTATGACTCCAGAGGCGCAAGTCGGGTGGTCTATTGGGATTGGAGTCGGAATAGTAATCGTGCTGATCGTGATAAACTATCTGCTTGTCGGATTCGCGAGAAAGAAGTACGGTGAATTTGTAGGAGAATAAAAATGGATCTTATAATTTTATTTATCTGTATCGTTGCAGGCGGAATATTAACGAGCATAGGTGTTCACATGATGCCCGTTGGGGGTGCTCCAGCTGCTATGGGGACAGCTACAGGAATCGCCACCGGAGTAACGATGATATCCACGGGAGCGGCAATGACAGGGCTTTTTACCGCTTCAACCGTGGAGACGATGACTTCGAATATCTGGCTGGTTGCTCTTTCGGGTGCTGTTGGTTCTATGTTGATGATGGCTTTCACGATGCTTGGCGGAAATATCATTTATACGCTTGCCGCGGGAATCGTGCCGGTATCTGGAAGGGTGGATGTTGATCCAATAACGAAACGACCTTTTTTGCCATTTAAAACACCACAGACGGATGGCCATGGCACTCCGGATGTATCTTATATATCGGGAGTTATAGGCGCACTTCTTGGAGGATTTGGTGGAGCGTTGATATACTATGGACTAATAAACTATGCAGATTTCTCGGCGCCGTTGGCTGGAATAGCTGCAATGGGAATATTCCTTACAAATGCCGTTCTCTCCGCGTATAATATCGGTGGGACGATTGAGGGATTCCACGATCCTAAGTTTAAATTGTTGCCGAGGGCGTTAGAGGCTTGTTTAATCGGTTCATTGATATGTGCGGTATTTGCTTCTTTGATAGCTTATGCAGGGGGTCTATAAATGGTAACGAAAGAGAAAGTGAAAGAAA
>CABGHG010000079.1 GCA_902158735.1 Candidatus Methanolliviera sp. GoM_oil | reverse complement strand
TTCCACCTTATTTTTTGTATCTCCTCTTTTGAGAGAGAGAAGAGGTCTATTATTCCACTTTTTCCAGCTATCTCTCCATGCTTAAAGTATATCTTACCACTCTTTATCTCTCCATTGTCTGGAAGAGTTCTCAAGATCGTTCCCGCAATAGAGGACTTTCCACAACCAGATTCTCCGACTATGCCTGTGGTTCTTCCTTCTTCAACAGAAAAAGATATTCCATCCACAGCTCTCA
Source organism: Candidatus Methanolliviera sp. GoM_oil (assembly GCA_902158735.1). Taxonomy (GTDB): domain Archaea; phylum Halobacteriota; class Methanoliparia; order Methanoliparales; family Methanoliparaceae; genus Methanolliviera. Next base: position 7,540 of record CABGHG010000079.1, on the reverse strand, counting down.
CGCTTCTTCCACCAGAGAGCCTATAGTGCATTACCACATCATTAACTTCAAGAATCTTCGTTTTCCCATTCATTCCATCTTCCTCAGTCTTGGATTCACTATCTCGTCAAAAGCGCGACCTATCAGGTAGAATGCCATCGATAATAGAGTTATCCCAAACCCCGGAGGAAGCAACCACCATGGTGCCTTAAATGTATGCCCCTGAGCGGTACAGAAATTTATCATCATCCCCCAGCTCATCTGTGTTGGATCTCCAAAACCCAAGAAAGAGATGCCCGATTCTGTTATTATTGCGGCTCCAACGATCATGGTCAGCTCATAGAAACCCAACGGAATAACATTTGGTGCTATGTGCTTAAAGATGATCCTTGAACTTGAGGCTCCTGCAACTCTTGCAGCGTCTATATACGGTCTAGTTCTTAGGGAGAGTGTCTGTGCTCTTATTACTCTGCATACCCCAATCCAGGAAAAGACCATCATTATCATTATAAATGTAAAAAGGTGTAAAGAGCCTACCACCGCGGCTATGACTATCAATAAAGGTAGAAATGGTATAGATACCAACGCATCGGCAGATCTCATGATGAGAGAATCTATCCATCTGCCACCCCAGTATCCAGAGATTAGACCCATAATTACTCCTAAAATTGCGGATCCAAGGGCTATAGAGATTCCTATAAGAAATGCAAGATATGAACCATTTAAAAACTGTGAAAAGATATCAGAACCCTTAGAATCTGTTCCCATTGGATGTTTTAAAGACGGAGGCCATGCGTACGAATTGGTCTCTGGGTTTATCCCAAGCGATGTATCCATGCCGCTTAGAGGGGAATATGAATTACCCATCATCTCGAGATAGATTGGCCCAAATAGGGCAAAAAATAAGAACAATAATAGAATTACCACTCCGATGATTCCCAGCTTGTTTGCCTTGAACCTTGGCCAATTCTCCCCCCATAATCCTTTTAATTCATATAAAAGATCTTCAATCATAGGATACCCTTGGATCTAAATATGCATAGCTGATGTCTATCACTATCACTGCCAGTATCGTCATCAAAGTTAAGATGAAGAAACAGCCCTGGGCTAATGGATAGTCCCTCCCGATCGTTGCCTGGTATAACTCATAACCTATCCCGGGCCATGAAAAGATCTTCTCTGTCAAGACCCCCCCACCTATAGATGCAGATAGGGATAGGATAAATGCCGTTATGACAGGCAGTTCTGCATTTCTGGCGGCATAACTGTCTCTCACCACCTTATCTGGAAGACCTCTTGCTTTTGCTGCTTCAACATAATCCTCTTTCATTGTTTCGACCATGCTTGTCCTCATCAGGAGCATCATACCACAGAAGCTTGCAGTTGTGAGCGTAATTAAGGGCAAGATTAGATGATGCAATATATCGATAATCTTTTCACCCGTGGTTGCTCCCAAAGTCCATAGCTCAAAATCTATCATTCCCGATATTGGGAATAGATTTAGACGAAATGCAAAGAGATATATCAAGATCAGCCCAAACCAGAATATTGGCATCTCATAGAAGAATAGACCGGCCAATGTTAACCCATATTCTAATTTAGAGTTTCTCCGCCAGGCAATTATTCTGCCAAGAATTATTCCTAATACTGCAGATAGGACAGATGCGGAGGTGAATAATAGAAGTGTATTAGGAATCTTTGCAGCAAGTACCTCAGAGACGGGTTGAGAATATCTAAAAGATTCGCCAAGATTTAGTGTTAACAGATTTTTTAGATAGATCCCATATTGAACAAACATGGGTTGATCCAGACCGTATGAATGGCGAATCATCTCTTTTACTTCAGGAGTCATCTTTGGATCTATCACTATGGATAGAGGATCTCCTGGCATAACTCTGAATAAAAGGAAGATTATAGTCATAACTATAAATAAAGTTATCAGACCCTCTATTATCCTCCTTAATGGATATCTTAGTCGCCCCATCTTTGCCTTTTTCTATTATTTAGGTTGGTTTTATTATCATATATGAATAAGGATTATTACAACCACCAATCCCATACATCTTTCTGTTAAACCAGTCTTTGAATTTGTCTGCTCTATATACCTGTATTCTTTTAACCGTACTGGTTGGATATACTGGAAGATCCTTTGATATCATCTCCTGCAATTTGAATATCATCTCTCTTCTCTCTTCAGGATTCATCTCTCTAGCAGATTCTTCAGCCATCTCGTCAAACTCTGGATTGTTGTATCCCGAATAATTGGAACCTCCAGCAGTTACTTCAGGCATCTGGGTAGAGTGCCATATATCCTTTATATATCCAGGATCCGGATCGGTAAGCCATCCAACACTTGTATTTATGTCAAAGTCCGGCTCACTGCCATCTATGGGGGATAACTTATCCACAGCTGTCGCAAATTCTGTGGGCGTGTATTTAGCTGGAATACCAATATCGAGCATCCATCCCTGTAGCATTATATTTGCCTGAGCACTATCAGGCGCATCTTCTGGGCGTGCTCCCATAAGTTTCACTTCAGGACATATCTTTCCATCGGGCATTATTAAGCCCTCTCCCTTCTCTATCAATTCGGTAGCCTCTCCATCAACAATATTAAATCCTGGCTCCTTGGACCACTTAAATCCACCCTCTTTCAGTATGGTATATGCTTTATATTCTCTCTCGGCCGTACTCATCCCTCTCCCATATTTACTCAAATTTGAATTATGCCAGTAGTCATTCACAAACGGCACCACAGAATTGATCGGTGGCAGTCTGCCATGGAATATCCTCTCATTAAGCAGTTCTTTGTTATATAGGTATGAAACCGCCTGCCTAAAAGAGAGATAGCTCATGGGTTTCCTTCTCAAATTGAAACCTAAATAAAAGAGAGAATTTGCCGTATAATCTTCAATCTTCATCGTTTTAAATTTTTCAAAATCTGGAATGTCCGATGGGGATATGCCTGCTATATCAACCTCTCCTCTCTTCATAGCCAAATTTGATATATCTGGAGACCTATACACCTTTCTCAATATTCCATCGATGTAAGGGCCAATCTCATACTCTCTTCCATCAATCTCAAGAATTCTCCCTTTCGCCCAGTAATCTTTATTCGCGTCCAATCGTATATATTCTCCCTTCCTCCAATCAGCTGGCTTAAAGGGACCTGAACCTATTATCTCATTCAATTTTATATTCTTTCCAAGATTAATAGACCATATCTCACTTGCGATTAAGATACGTTCATCTTCAGATATTTTGTCCGTTCCTTTATGATGATTTTCTATCGATTTTTCAATAATGGTCTCCCATTGATGCTTTGGGAAGATATAGCCCATCAATGCACCAGTTTCAAATATGGGGACCAACTCTTTTAATGTATATTTGACGGTAAAATCATCCAATTTCTGAACAGATTCTACATAAGATTCATCTCCAGTTATTGACCAACCTGCCCAACTTTGGGGTGGAATTCTAAATTTTAGCATCAAGTTTGAAGTAAAGACAACATCATCTGCCGTCAATCTCTCTCCATCCCACCAATAGACATCATCTCTCAATTTTATAATTGCCTCATACTTATCTCCAACTTTCTTATAGGATGGCATCTCTTCAGCTATCCATGGAAAAATTCTCCTATCTGATGAACTCTTAGCTGATGGATTATCTGAAAAGTCGGGAGTGTATCTATATAATTCTTCCCAGATGTTTGATATTACAAATTGAGAATATGCATCGTTAAAAGCCGGATTGAACGGGTTAATACCCTTAATTTCCTGCCCTGCAGCGATTCTCAGATAGTTATTCTGAGGCTTCTCTGAGATATTTGTTCCGACAATCAAAAGAGCCAATACCAAGAGGATTGCCAAAATTATCAAAAATTTATAATTCACGAGGTAAAATGAGAGACGTCGTTTATAAAATTAGTGATAGTTCCACTACTATCAGAATAATTTATAGACAGCGAGAACATCTCATCATTATTACTTTCTTGCCCGAGTCAAATCCGCCACAGAATCACCCTTATCAATCTTTATAAGCGTCACTCCTCTTGCATTTCTTCCCTGTTTAGATATCTCTGAAGCATCGGTTCCTATAATATGCCCCTCTCTACTTCCCACTATTATCTCGTCTCCCTGCGTTACGTTCACGACATCTTTAACCCGCCCCTTCCTTGATATGGCCTTGACCCCGTGTGTTCCCCTGTGTTTCAGAGAGAAATTCTTTGCAGATACTCTCTTCCCATATCCTCCTTCCGTAACGATTAAAATTTCTTTATCATCCGGTCCGATCGTTTCCATGGCAACCACTTCATCATCTTCTCTCTTAAAGCGCATTCCAATCATTCCATAGGTATTTCTTCCCGTTCTTCTCACTTCTTTCTCTCTAAATCTTGTTGCCATGCCATTCTTTGTTACCAGGAATATAGAATCACCTTCATTGCACTTCTTGACCGAGACCAGATCATCATCTTCTCTGATCTTAATCGCTATCTTTCCATTAGATTTGATCCTCTCAAATTCTTTGGTGGAGGTCTTCTTTACTAGACCCTTCTTCGTCGCCATGACCAGATTCTCATCTTCATCTTTACATGAGATACTCATTAAAGAGGTGATCTTCTCGTCTTTATCCAAATTTAATAAGTTTACGATCGATCTTCCCTTTGAAACTCTTCCAGCCTCTGGAATTCTGTATGCGTCTATCCCATATACCTTCCCCTTATCTGTAAAGAAGAGGATCTTTTCCCTTCCATTGACAACAGATAGTAATTTTAATGCGGCATCACCCTTTACGCCTGCCACTCCTCTGCCGCCTCTTCCCTGTATTCTGTATGTTTCCAGAGGCGTCATCTTGATATAGTCTTCATCCGTCAATGTAACAAGATAATCGATATCTGGGATCAGATCTTCTTTCGCTATCATCTCAAAATCCTCCTTTATCTCTGTCCTCCTCTCATCCCCATAATCTTCTTTTATTCTCCACATTTCCTCTTTTATGATATCATACTGCCTCTTCTCACTCGACAAAATTTCAGACAGATTTTTTATATCTCTCTTTAGATCATCATGCTCATCTTCGATCTTCTTCTTCTCTAATGAGACGAGTTTTTGTAACTTCATCTCGAGTATGGCGCCTATCTGTTCATCAGAAAGATTATATTTAGAAGATAAAGAGAATTTAGCCTCTTTTACATCGTTTGATCCTCTTATAATACGAATAACATTATCTATATCGCCTAAAGCGATCAGTAATCCATCCAATATATGCGATCTATCTTCTGCATTCTTTAGATCATATTCACTTCTTCTGAGGATGATCCTCCTTCTGTGTTTGACGAACTCGGAGATTAAGGATTTTAGATTTAGAAGTTCTGGTCTCCCGTCAACGAGGACCATATTATTCACTCCAAAAGTGGTCTCCAACGGAGTATTCCTGTAGAGCTGGCTTAAAACATAGTCCTCATTTGCATTCTTTGCAAGTTCAACCGTGATCCTCAACCCCTCCCTATCCGATTCGTCCCGTATATCTTTTATGCCCTTTATCTTATCCTCCCTGGCCAGGGATGCTATCTTCTCAACGAGTGAGGACTTGTTGACCTGATAAGGTATCTCACTTATCACGATTCTTCTGCCATCTTCCTCTACTTTCACCCTCCCCCTAACGCTGATCGTCCCCCTTCCTGTTTTATAAGCAGATAAGATGCCTTTCTTATAGACGATCCCTCCTGTCGGAAAGTCTGGGGCTTTTATGAACGTGGTTAGCTCCTCTATAGATATCCCCGGATTATCTATGTATGCAATGATCCCGTCTGCGACCTCTGATAGATTGTGGGGAGGCATGTTTGTTGCCATACCAACAGCTATTCCAGAAACACCATTTATGAGAAGATTTGGTATCTTTGAAGGGAGGTAAGAGGGTTCTTTAAGGCTTTCATCAAAATTGGGGGTGAATTCTACGGTCTCTTTCTTTAGATCCTCGAGCATCTCTTCGGCTATATCTTTTAATCTAACCTCGGTATATCGCATGGCGGCGGCAGAATCTCCATCGATGGAGCCGAAATTTCCGTGCCCATCCACAAGTGGGTATCGCATCGAGAACTCCTGGGACATCCGTACGAGGGCTTCATATACAGAAGAATCTCCGTGCGGATGATATTTGCCGAGAACGTCACCGACGACCCTCGCGGATTTCTTATGTGGTTTATTGTGAAGTAGGGACGCCTCGTACATCGCGTAGAGAATTCGACGCTGTACAGGTTTTAATCCGTCCTTAACGTCTGGTATAGCCCTAGATACGATTACACTCATCGCATAATCTAAGTATGACGATTTCACTTCCTTACTTATGTCTCTCTCTAAAATACTTTCCATGAAAACCTCTTAGGTTTTAGTTGAAAATGTTCCATCTTCGCGTGCCAAAAATCGGAGATTTGCGACTACCTACCTTCGGTAGGACTTTCGATTAAGGATCCATCTCTTTAAATTTTTCTCCCAGAAGATGGAACTGATTATTTTTTAAAACGATCCTTCCAGCCATCTCCATATCTTCGCGAGTTCCCTCTGCACCCTATGATGAAGCCGTCAGGACCTTTAATCTCATCTCTATGTGTAGTTTTTGCTCTTAAGATATTTAAAGATTATGGATAGTGAAAATCCACTATGTAGTTCAACCAGATAAGACATAAGGCAGAGGCAAAAGGAATAAACGTTATTTTACAGGAAGAGAGCCATATAGTCGAAGTGTAGTTTTTTGGACAATGAATTGGTAGAGCATTACGATCATTACGTGGGAAAACGGTTCAAACGTGGATTATTCATATCTGGTGAACTACCCCAAGCTAAAGCATAGGGGCTTCTTGTATCACCGTTCTCTTTGAGAACTCCTCAAGCTTAAATTCGGACAGTCCCTGTCCTACATTTTTTAATTGCTCAAAAATCTTCGATTTTTGGCATATCAAAAATCCTTTGGATTTTTGAAGACCTCTCTTTAGAATGTTAATCGCGGCATTTTGATCTCTATCCATTATTAGTCCACAAAACGGGCATTTATGAACTCTTTGGCTTAAAGACTTCTTGACGATTTTTCCACAGTTTGAACATTCTTGACTTGTATTCTTTGGATTAACAAATTCAACTCTCCTACCAGCTTCTTCCGCTTTGTAAGATACAAAATTTGTCAATTGTGACCAGGAGGCATCACTTATAGATTTAGCCAAGTGATGATTTTTAAGCATGTTTCTAATTTTTAGATCCTCAAAGACGATTAGATCATAAGCATTAATCAATTTATGACTTATCTTATGTAATAGATCGGTTCTCTGCTCTCTAACCTCTCTATGAGTTTTAGATACTTCAAATCTTCTTTTAGTTCTATTATCCGATCCTCTCTTCGTCTTTGAAAATCGAAGATTTTCGAGATCCCACGACGAAGTCGTGAGGACTTTGCTTAACTTTCTTTGTTTCCTTGATAATTTTCTCTCTGATTTAACCAAATATTTCGGATTATCTTCCATATCTCCGTTTGAAAGTGTTATTAGATGGCTTATTCCTAAATCTAT
>CABGHG010000078.1 GCA_902158735.1 Candidatus Methanolliviera sp. GoM_oil | reverse complement strand
GTCATACCCGCTGTCGAGAAGAGACCGTAAAGGAGATGAAGATTGATCCGGAGTTGTATTTAGGGATCTTCCCGGGGCTCGACGTTACAGGTGCCAAGGTTACCCCACAGGATATCACATTTGAGAAGAATCTCACGATCTATCAGGAAGTTGAAGATGGAATGCGGGAGATAAGGCTCATATATGTTAGACCAGCGCATACCGTAAGCGACATCTTTGTCTATTTGCCCGAAGAGAAGGTTCTTTTTTGCGGAGATCTCCTCTTCGCGGAACCCTGCACACCTTTCGCCCTGATGGGATCGATCTCCGGTTATATCCGGGCACTCGATCTCCTGGCAGATCTCGATGCAGACATATACGTGCCGGGTCACGGGCCGCTCTCTGGAAGAGAGGAGATATACAAGGCCCGGGAACATCTGGTCTTCGTCCGAGATGAGGCACGTAAGAGATTTAAAGAAGGTGTAAATGCCTACAATGCAGCTAAAAGTATAGATCTGGGTGTATACAAAGGATGGAATGAAAGAGAGAGGATCGTCGGAAACTTCGAGCGTGCATACAGCGAGTTTAGGGGCGAACTGCCTGGTGCGGATCTACCAGATTTACTTGATATAGTGATGAGGATGATGGAGTATCGTGGAGAGATGAAAGGGCAATCGTGAAATGCGATGCGAAATTCTTAAGCTTCTCGATCCACGATAAAAATTTTAAGAAGATCGATCAGTTAACTATTTATAATTGGAAACGGATAATTTTACCAGGAAGAAACACATCTATCAAAAGAAAGCACTAAAATATACTCATAAAAATATAAAAAAAATTAAAAGGAGCTATTGGAATGGATTTAGGATTGGAAGATAAGGTTGTGGTCATTACTGGTGGAGCTTCGAACATAGGTCGAGCGATATCATTGGCATTTGGTGGCGAAGGGGCTACTGTTATAATTGCCGATATGGATGAGAAGAAGGCAAACGAAGTTATAGATAAGATAAAGGCAAAGAAAACAAATGCGATAGAGGTGAAAACAGATATCACAGACCGGGATAACGTTCAAAAAACGATGAAAAAAGTGGTAGATGAATTCGGTAAGATAGATGCATTAATTAATAACGTTGGGTGGGTAAGCGACCAGTTGTTTATGGAAGAAGATTCGAAGAAATGGGAGAGGATGATAAATATTAACCTGAAGGGCAACATATATTGTACTAGGGCCGCGCTGGAGTACATGGTAAGGCAAAATAGTGGATGTATCGTCTCTATAAGTTCTGACGCGGGCAAGATAGGAGAGTATAGAGAGGCAGTTTATTCCTCATGTAAAGCTGGTACAATTGCCTTTATGAAGAGCATAGCCAAAGAGGTTGGCCGATATGGCATAAGGGCGAATGCTGTCTGCCCCGGATTGGTAGTACCAAGAACAGAAGAAGAGGTGGGCGGAGAAAGTATGTGGCGCGGCGGAATGAAAAAACTATTTACCCCAGAAATAATAGAAAAGGCTAAAAAAGCATATCCTCTCAGAAAGTTAACCAAAGCCGATGATGTTGCCCGTGCTGTATTGTTTCTTGCATCTGAACGATGTGCTGGGGATGTAACAGGCCAATCGCTAAGTGTTGATGGAGGATATGCGATGGTGTAGGGGAGCAACGGATGGATTTTGAATTCAAAAGTTCAATTTTTCTTCTTCAACAATCTGGAATAGTAATGGCTATAGAGGGCAGCGATGGGATTGTGGCCCAATAACCTATCTTTTGCCACGAGAACTGTCGTCGGTGCCTCGCTATATTTGAAGAATAAAGAATCGTGTCCGACGCAAAGCCCCAGAACGATATTAAATGCGGTCTTTTCATCATTCAATATCGCTGCCTGAGAGATGGGATTGCACATAGATTCATGTCTCCCTGGTTTTATCTTATCCTCGTCCTTCAAGCCGATGTATTCCTTATCAAATGCGCCGCACTTGCAACAGACAGATACGACATCGAATCCATTATTTTCCAGGATTTTTGTGAGCATCGATGCCTCTTCCTTCAACCCAATACAGAATGCGATTCCCAACCTCTTATATTCCATCTTCTCCGCAAATTCCATGATCTCCTCGACTCTGCACTTGATTGGATGAATCACCTCGGACGGCCTTAAATATCCATCTCTTTCCTGTCTTGCAGATGCCTGATAAAAATTTAATATCTCCCCTTTGTACTCATTCATCGCTTCTTCTATTACCTCTTTCTTGTTTATCATCGGGCAAAATTTTGGTTTCTTCGCCTCTGGATCCGAATAGCATGGATTCTTTGAACATTTTGCACACGTAGGCTTGATCTCTTCTTCTCTCATCTCTTCTCTCTCCGATCTTTTTGTATACTTCTATACTTCTATATAACCTTTTTAATCTTTTGTGGATGCAAGATCACATCATCAGCACAAAAATTATATCCTATGCATAATCATCTCTTCATCATGATTTACCAAGAGAGCTCGGTAAAGCGAACGTTCAACATATGCTTTTCCCACGGAGAAGATGTACTCTCATCACTCAAAGAGTTTTGCAGGGAGAAAAATTTGGAAAACGCCATTTTTTTCCTGATAGGAGCTTTAAAGAATGCTAATATTGTTACTGGTCCAAAAACGTGTTTGCTCAAAAATCAAAGATTTTTGGCATGTGAAAATGTTCCATTTTCACGGCACGAAATCAAAGATTTCGTTGCATCCCACAACGAAGTTGTCAGGACTACTCCGCCTGAACCTGTAAAACAATACTTCAACGATTGTAGGGAGATCGTGGCGATAGGTACCGTTGCAGGAGGAGAGATACACCTTCATGCTTCAGTGGGAAGAGAGAAAGATGCATGGACGGGCTGCGTCAGAGAAAGAGCCACGGCATATCTCGTGGTAGAAGGTGTCGTTCTGGAGCTCACGGGGCATGCCTGGAGAGAGATGGACAAAGATCTTGGCATCAAGACTCCCCACTATGGAGATCTTGCTATTTCCCCATAAATATAGGTTCTCTCCTTTGTAAATGCGCCATCATCCCTTCTCCTACATCTTCTGTTTGGAAACATAAACTCTGAGCATACACTTCGTTCTCCAATGCGGCTCTCAAGTTCGTATCAATGGCATTATTTATTGCCATCTTAGAAAGCCCGATCGCTACAGGTGCACCTTTGGCCAATTTCTCTGCAAATTTCATCGTTACAGATTCAAGATCATTTGCCGGCACTACTCTGTTCACCAAACTTATTCTCTCCGCCTCTTTTGCATCTATTCTGTCTCCCGTAAGTATGAGCTCTTTTGCCTTCCCAAGTCCCACCAATCTCGCCAGTCTATATGTCCCACCAATATCCGGAATGAGCCCGAGTTTTACGTACGTCATCTCAAATTTTGCATTCTCTGATGCTATCCTAAAATCGCATGCGAGAGCAAGATCACAGCCATTACCCATCGCATAACCGTTCACCGCGGCAATTACAGGCTTCTCTAACCTCTCCAGTCTAAATATCTCCTGTAACCTTCTGATAGTCCCTCTGAGCTCTAATGGAGACATACCTCCCATACTGGCGGCGTACGTGAGATCCAAACCGGTACAAAATGCCCTGCCGGCACCCGTGATGATCACCACCCTTACATCGTTGTCCTCTCGAACTTCCTCAATTGCAGTTCCAAGCTCCGAATACGTTTTTCCATCCAGAGCATTAAGTACATCTGGTCTGTTTAACGTTATTTTTCCGATCCTATTCTCCTTCTCAAGGATGATGTTTTCTAAGTCCATATTGCCTCCCTTTAATTTTTAATATGTGTAATTTGTCTAACAAGACATCTGTTGAGACCCTTTGAAGTGTGGGATTATCTCCTCCTCATACACCTTCATCACACGACGCGGATCTGGACCCATATTTATGAGCGAGATGTGCTCGGCGCCGGCATCTATGAACGCATCTATCTTCTCTATGCAATCATCAGGGGTGCCTGCAATAGAAAACTCCATTGCGGCATCGGTCGGTATCAAATTTATATATTCTGCGTATCTCTCTTGCTCTGATGAATCCCCTATGGAGGAGAGTTGGGTAAAATTTACTGAAAGAATCTCATCAGGCACCTCATATCCGGCATCCTTGAGGATTACAGGAGAAGGGATGATCACAGATTTCATCGAGTCTATCACCCCTCGTGCTTCCTCTGCGTCGTCGGAGATCGCCGTATATAGGTATGCCGCAGCTTCTATCTTGTCTATAGATCTGCCCGACTCCTTGGCACCGTCTCTGATGATATCCAAGCGCTTTTTATACAATTTTGGACTCAACGGTAGAGGAAGCCAACCATCTGCTATCTCACCTGTCAACCTGAGCATACGGGGGCTATTTGCCGCAAAGTAGATGGGTAATCTAGATTGAATTGGCTGTATCTGTAATGATGCATCCTTCATCTTCCAGAATTCACCGTCATAATCAAACACCTCCCCAGACCATAGCTTTCTCAAGATCTTCACGACCTCGACTAGCCGGGAGACCGGTTTATTCCAATCTATTCCGAATGGATCTAGGTTCATACTCTCTCCGGCACCAAGGCCCAATATCACGCGCCCACCAGATACCTGATCCACAGTAGCTACCTTCTGTGCCAAAACGGCGGGATGGTATCTGTGCGGGTCTGTAACACATGTTCCCAAGACGGCCCGCTTTGTATTCATAGCTATAGCAGTCAAGAGCGTCCACGCCTCTGGAACGATCCCCGGAGGTATGAATAATAGGTGATCTGGGGCCCAGATAGATTCAAATCCTGCTTCCTCATTGATGCGGGCAACTTTAATGAGCTTGTCAACGGGCGTTGTTGGAACCGGCAGATAGATGCCAAATTTTACCTTTTTCATATCTTCACCACCTGATAGGTTTTCTTTTTTATCACAAATAAACTTTACCAAATCCAACGTTCATGGTTGATCATCTATTTTATTTAAAAAGTTGGATAAGATTAATGCTGGCTTAATGAGATATATAGCGGTATTGAAGGAAGATTTAAGTTAATGGGATGAAAAGAAGCCGTGTATAGGACGGTATCAAATTAGCCCACTTTTGCCCCAAATCTAATTTGACTATATCGCCAACACGGTTAAACATATATGTTGTAAATAGAGACGATTATAATCGCACATTACCCGATTTTTCGGTATGAACGAAGATGCTCGGCTTTTTAAGGACGAATTCATCGATGATCGCCGAAACTGATACGATACCATAAAATATCAGATAAAATGGCATAAAAAAGATGCCCGAAACATCCTCTGATCTAAATCGCTCTCCAGATACTTTATCGGATATTAATGCTCCCATAACCGCCATTGCGGGGACCAATACTAAAGCTGGAGCAAGTATCGGGCAAGATAGAATCGTACGCATGCCCAAGATCTTGGCGATGACGGAGATGGGAATGAAAAATACGGTGAGCAATGGGACAAAATTGTAAGCCCACGTTAAAGACGCATCAATTCTCTTTCTCAACGGTATCTCGCTCCTCGCCATAGGGAGAAGATGCATGACGGCACATTGGACCCATCCCCTGCACCACCTCTTCCGCTGTTTCCACCACCCCGTTAACGTCGATGGAGCTTCCTCCCAACTATTTATCGACGGATCGACGCAGATTTCATATCCCGCCTCTTGAATTCTCGCCGAGATATCGATATCCTCGGTAAGAACATTTTCGTTGAAAAAGCCGACCTTTTGAAAGATTTCTCTTTTAAAGAAGCCCAGACTCCCACCAAAATATGAGAATCCGCCCATAAGATACGTTCCATAGATACCCAACCGCTCGGTGATGTCTCTTTCAATCCCGCATAGTCTCGATATCAAACAATCTCCCTTGTTTATTACTCTGCTTCTCCCTCTAACGCAATAAAATTCATCTTGTCCCATTCTGCTTACCGCTCGCTTGATCGCATCCCTCTCAAAGGAGTGATCGGCGTCGAGAATGCAGATGATATCCCCCCTCGATCTTTTTATCGCGTAGTTGAGACACGCCGCTTTGCCCCCTCGGTATTTCATCGGTTTGAATCTTTCATCCTTCTTTGCAAATTCGCGTATGATCGGCTCGGTTCTATCGGTGCACCCCTCTTCAAAGACGTATATAAACTCCAATTTTTCCTTTGGATAATCGATCTCAAGCATAGAAGCCATCGTCCTATCTAAAACCTTTTCTTCGTTGTATGCGGAGACAATAACGGTGATAAGTGGAAAGTGATCGGCCTCTATCGTTTTAAGTTTCCTAAATCCTACTATGGCAGGAACAAAATATCTGATCGATCCAAGTCCAATCAAAGATCCCAATATTATGATGCTTATATTGAAGGAAAATGCTGGATCTATGAAAAATATTGAAAGTTCCATCAAGATGATGGTTGATATAGCGGCGAAGATCAACGTGCTCGAAGTCTTATAGATTTTGCTTTTTTTATATTCTTCGCCATAAAAATAATTTTCTCCAGTTTGCATAGTGTAAAATTGACCCCCATAGATATTAAGATTCGTGTAAAAAAATAAAAGAAAAAAGTTTTATGGCGTTTGTTTTCTCACCAGCGTATTACTTTGTTTTTCTGTGGTAATGCCGTTATATCGGCAGTTCCCTTCTGTGTACCCGAAGTGGCTTCTATCGTCATTACCGTTTTTTCGACCACTTTTGGTGCCTCCAATGTCGCAACACCGTTTTCATCTGTCTTTGCTACAACTTTCATCTCATTTACTGGCTTTTTCATCGGTTCCTTTACCGGTAATTTTGCCATGGCAACCGCCATAGAAGACCCAAATTTCTTCGGCATCTGTTTCGCAGATGGCAACAGTTTCACTTCCGCTCCTGCTACCGGTTTGCCCGCCTCGTCTTTTACCGTTACTTTGAATGTTTCGCCAGCATTTACCTGTTTCGGAGCTTCTATCTTTAGTTGCTCTTCTGCCGGCTTCTTTACCGGCATCTGTGCCATACCGATCACCGCCGGCGCCACACATATTCCGCCGACAAGTATCACCGCCAAAGCAAGACATATACCTGACGTTCTCCTCATGGACATATTTTCACCTCCAATATACCATTCACCCGTTCGTTTATAGTATTTACGAAAACGTCAGCCAAGAGGCGAACGATCTTTAAATTTCTTCATATAATAACTTCTTTCATCTTCGGGCATCTCTTCAGCGCTTCTTCTATGTCAAGCTCCCCAATGCCCCGGTAATATTGTCCCTTATTCTTGCTACTCTTCCATAAAATAGATTTTATATCGTCTGGAGCGAGCAACGGGTTTTTTTCCTCCAGCAAAGCCGCTGCTCCGGTAACTTCTGCGCTTGCAAAACTTGTGCCACCCACCTTCACCCTTTCATCGTTCATCTCTTCACCGATTTTGGGATTTTTAATGCTCTCCGTGGCTATATCTTCTCCCAACGCAAATATATCACCTCCCCAATTGCTGAAAGAGGACGGCTTAGATTTAGAATTGCATGACATGACAACGATGGCATTCTCGCTGTTTGATGGCTGGAAATTTTTCACATCTTCTCCACTATTCCCTGCGGGCAAGACGCATACGACACCTTTCTTTACTGCATTCTCGATGGCCAACGTTACCGGACACAGATCTTCTTTACCTATTCTGTTATACACGTTTAAAGTAATTATGTCCACGTTATTCTTAACAGCCCAGTCTATTCCGGCTATTATGTCGCTTGCATGTGCGTCTCCATTTTTATCAGCAATCTTTGTAATAAATAGGTTCGATCTTGGTGCTATATCTTTTATTATAGATGCAATCGCCGTTCCATGCCCATTTTCATCATCAGCATAGGAGTTTCCTCCTACAAAATTCATTTCTGTTAAGCTTTCAT
>CABGHG010000077.1 GCA_902158735.1 Candidatus Methanolliviera sp. GoM_oil | reverse complement strand
CCCCTTATTCCCCACCACTTATCCTCATTGATGATGCCGGCGAGCGTATAGATGACCGAATCGATGTCGGGACAGATGATATTTCCAGATATCCATATATCCTCCGCCGTATTTACGATAACGGCAAAATCTTCTATAATCTCTTTCAATCCTGCTAAAAGCTTTGGAGTTCCCGTTCCGCCTGATAGAACGATCATGGCAACACAAATTTTTTATCTCTATTTGAATATCCCGAAAATCCGAAGGATTCTTGAAGATTCTTGAAGATTCTTGAAGACACAACAAGTTGGATAAGTCCCTAAGAAAAAGATTAAGTATTAGATGATAAAAAAAGGATCGTTACCCGCCTTAACTCAATGGCAGAGTGCGCGGCTGTAGTACGTGTGCACATGGTGATGTGCAATAATCCGCGCAGAAACCGCGATGTTCCCGGTTCAAATCCGGGAGGCGGGATCTCAATTATCATAAACAATAAGAAAAGATTTGATTTAAAACGAGCTTAAGAGCGAGGCGATTGAAGAGATGACAAAAGCCCCAGTACCATCGGAAGACTTGACTTTACGAGAAACGGGATATCTATCTCCGATAGAATACCTGATAAAAGATCTGAAATGACCTCAGGATGCTCACCCAGCGCCACGGTGGTGCCATTTATCAACTCTACGATGGCTTTTGGATCCAATCCGGATAGAAGATTTAAAACCAGCTCCGGTTTCTCGCTTGCCATATAGAGTATATTATTCACGAGTTCCGAGACCTTCTCGATATCCTCATCACCTATAGTTGCCTTCATAATATCTATGGCAGGTGGCCCTACCAGCTGTATTAAACCGCCCACCAAACCGCTCATCAACCCACCTTTACCTTTATTTTTACTCATATTTTATTCTCAACTCGAAGAGCCAAGAGCTCCCAATCCCTTTGTCAGAGCCTCTATTATCGGGCCTACGATCTTCTTCAAAGCATCAAATATCGGACCTACTGCCGCCAACAATGGACCTACGATCTCGATCACAGGACTTAACATATCGAGCACCTTCTCGATGATCGGGCCTAACATATCCAACAAAGGATCCAAGAGCTTCATTGCCAGTGGGAGGATCGCCCCTATGGTCGAAGAGATAAGCTCTCCAAGATCGATCGATGAGATCGCATTGACGACCGCACCAAGCACGTCTGGGATCATCCCGACCACAGATTTTATCATCTCTGGAGATAGTATTGATTTTATTAAACCCGTCATCATCGGAGCGGCCGTACCCATCAAACCGCCCAATATATCACCAATGTTTGTTTCACCTTCACTCATATTATACCGGTTGATCTTTCACCTATAAATATATTACGATTTTTGGTGACAAAAAAACTTTAATGATGGTAATGTTCCTTTGGTATTGAAGATGAAGAGGATTTTATGATAATGATACCTTATGGTAAGAGAGCTCTGACCCTAAATATGAGGAATAATATGCATCTGGTAGAGGGCCCCGCAGAGAAGATCAAAAGGTCTCATGACCCGATAAAAGAGGCAATTAGAGATCCGATCGGGACGAAGAGATTAGAAGAGATCTGTGAGGGAAAGAAAAATTGTGTCATCGTCGTTGATGACCACACGAGGAATACACCGACGAAAAAGATGGTGGGAGCTCTTTTAGAAACTTTGGGAGGTAAGATGGATGAGGTAAAAGTAATCTTTGCAACTGGCACCCATCGATCTCCCAGAAGAGATGAGATAAGATCTATTTTAGGAGAGAAGATCATGGAGGTAGTCAAGATAGAATCCCATGACTGCGACGATGAGGAGAATCTGGTTTATCTGGGAAGAACGTCCTTCAAAACCCCCATTTATATAGATAGGACATATCTATCGTCTGAAATAAAGATAATAACAGGAGATATATCTCTGCATTACTACGCCGGATTTGGGGGTGGAAGAAAGAGCATACTTCCAGGTTTGGCTGGAAGAGAGACGATAAAAAAGAACCACAGTTTATTACTTGATAGTAAGGCGTTTATGGGAAATTTAGATGGTAACCCGGTCCATTTGGATATGATGGAGGCTGCAAGGATGCCGGGCGCATATCCAGATTTTTCGTTGAACGTAATTTCCGATTCTAAACGTGATGTTCTGGCGGCATCGTCTGGAGATTTAAGCCTTGTCTTTGAAGAATTGGTGAAGATCGCAAAGAAAAGCCTCGTGAAGAAGATGGATAACTATTTTGATGATATCGTGGTTGGAGCCGGTGGACATCCGAGGGATATAAATTTATACCAGTCGACAAAAGCTCTTGAGATGGTTAGGAGCGGTGTGAGACCAAACGGGAAGATAGTCTTATTGGCAGAATGTATCGAAGGGATCGGAGATGAAACTTTTGAGGCGTGGATGGAGGAGTGTAAATGTCTGGACGAGGCAGAAGATAAGATAAAAGGAGATTTTGAGATCGGTGGGCACAAGGCATACTATCTCCGAAAGATCATGAATAGAAATAAGGTCTTTTTGATATCAAGTTTGGACGACGATCTCGTCGAGCGGTGGGGGATGATTCCAAAGGGATCGTTGGATGATCTAGTAGATGAGATCGAAGGAAAAAACGTTGGAATAATACCGACGGCAGATTTTATGATTGAAAGAAGGTGATCTTATGGAAATATCTGAGATAGAGCTCGAGGGGCATATAATAGACTCGGAAATCTTAAATAAGGTCTTCGATACCATCATGGATTTGAATGGAGATTTTGACATTCGAGAATTCGATATTGGAAAACATAAAACAGATCACAGTTATGCCAGAATCCTGGTCAAGTCCAAAGATAAAGAAGAGTTAGAAGATATCTTAACTGCGGTGCATAAGTTGGGCGCGACGCTCCCTGAGATGGATAACATCGAATTTAAAGAGGCGAAGAGAGATAAAGTCGTCCCGAGGGAATTTTACTCCACGACAAATCATCGGACATACGTGAGGATGAACGGTGGGTGGGTGAATGTTGAAGATATAGGGATGGATTGTCTGATCGTAGTTGCAGGTAATAGGGCGATATGCAAACCCATAGGGGATATAAAAAAAGGAGATAAAGTTATTGTTGGCAGGAAAGGGATAAAGGTGGTTCCACCAGAGAGGCCAAGAGAGAGAAGTTCATTTGAATTTATGACGGGAAAGGCCTCCTCTGAGAGACCAAACGCATCCACGATTAAAAAGATTGCAAGAGAAATAATGATGACAAAGAGGGATGGAGGTAAACTGGCGGTTGTGGGAGGGCCTGCAATCATTCACACGGGCGCATCAGATGCACTCGCGGAGATGGTAAGGAGAGGATACGTAGATCTATTACTCACCGGCAACGCTTTGGCCGTTCATGATGTGGAGAATAGCCTCTATGGAACATCTTTGGGGATGGAGATTAAGAGCGGAGAGAGAACCGTTGGGGGCAACAAAAATCACATATATGCCATAAGTGAGATAATAAGGGCAGGCTCTCTTAGAAGTGCAGTGGAGAAAGGAATCTTGAGAAGCGGAATAATGTATGAATGTATAAAGAACGATGTTCCTTATGTCCTGGCCGGGTCGATAAGGGACGACGGTCCCTTACCAGATACGATATCCGACTCAATGACGGCAAAGAAGATTATGAGGGAAAAGCTTAAATGTATTGACATGGTAGTTATGATGGCAACGATGCTCCACTCAATCGCGGTTGGAAATATGTTACCTTCTCACGTGAAGACAGTGAATATCGACATAAATCCATTGACGATAACCAAGTTAATAGATAGGGGTTCTGCCCAGACGATTGGAATAGTTACGGATGTGGGGTCTTTTTTACCGTTTTTGGCGTCTGAATTAGAGGATATGAGAAATAGCAGTTAAAAGGCAATTGTGTTACACGGATGTGATATAAAATAAAGAATGTTATAAAGATGGAGAAGAGAGAGATGAAGGAGGATATACTCGGTGGCTTAGGTATCAAATCTACGAAGGATATCGATGTTCCCGAGAAGTTGATCGATCAAGTCATCGGCCAGAAGCATGGCAGTGAGGTGATAAGAAAAGCGGCCAGGCAGAAGAGGCACGTGATGATGATAGGTGCACCTGGAACCGGGAAGTCTATGCTGGCAAAGTCGATGGCAGAACTCCTTCCGAAGGAGGAATTGGAAGACGTTCTCGTTTATAACAATCCAGAAGATCCAAATAATCCTAAAATAAGGATATTGCCGGCGGGAAAGGGAAAGGAGATCGTTGATGCCTATAAAAAGGAGATTAGAAAGGCATCTCAAAGTAGAAACACACTTAATATGCTTATCATATCAAGTATCATTCTCTTCGGTATAGTATTAGCCTTTCAGGGAAATATCATGGCATTTTTTTATTCTATCATCGCGGCTGCCTTTGTATATATGGCATTGAAGTATACCATCCCAAAAGAGTCGATGAATGCGCCAAAACTCCTCGTCTCAAATGGCGGAAAGACGACAGCGCCTTTCATCGATGCGACAGGTTCTCATGCCGGTGCGCTCCTGGGCGATGTTAGACACGACCCATATCAGTCTGGAGGTTTGGAGACTCCTTCGCAGGAGAGGGTTGAGGCTGGGGCGATACAAAAGGCGAACAAGGGCGTTTTATTTATAGACGAGATAAATACGTTAGGGATGGAGGCACAACAGAATCTGCTAACCGCGTTGCAGGAGAAAGAATATCCGATAACTGGGAGATCAGAGAGAAGTTCTGGGGCGATGGTAACGACAGATCCAGTTCCATGTAATTTTATACTCGTCTGTGCCGGAAATTTGGACGCAGTACAAGGAATGCACCCTGCACTCCGCTCGAGGATAAAAGGAGATGGATACGAGGTGTATATGGAAGATACGATGGATGATACGGCTGAAAATAGGGAAAAACTCGTCAAATTTATAGCACAAGAGATAAAGAAGGATGGTAAGATACCCCACTTCGATGAAAGTGCCATTGCGGAGATTATAAGTGAAGCACAAAGAAGGTCGGGCAGGAGAAGCAAACTGACGTTGATGCTCAGAGATTTGGGGGGATTGATCAGGGTAGCAGGAGATATGGCAAGAGAAGAAGGAGTCGAATTCGCATCCGCAAAGCATATTTTGTCGGCAAAGAAGGTGGCGAGGTCGGTCGAGCAACAGGTGGTCGAGCATTACACAGAGAGAAGAAAAGATTACAAACTATTCGAGAACGAAGGTGAGGCGGTGGGGAGAGTGAACGGCTTGGCCGTGGTGGGGGGAGACGCAGGAGTCGTCTTACCGATCGTCGCCGAGGTGACACCCCCTCAATCCAAGGAGGAGGGTAAGATAATCGCCACCGGCAAGCTGAGGCAGATAGCAAGGGAATCCGTGCAGAACGTTTCTGCAATACTGAAAGGGATTGGTGATGTCAATCTCTCCAACAGGGATATTCATATTCAGTTCATAGGGACGTATGAGGGGGTGGAAGGAGATTCTGCAAGCATCTCAATTGCGACGGCAGTGATATCCGCGTTGAAGAATATTCCGGTGGATCAAGCGATCGCTATGACAGGTTCGTTGTCAGTAAGAGGAGACGTCCTTCCGATTGGAGGAGTGACGTACAAGATAGAGGCCGCGGCAGATGCAGGATTGAAGAGGGTCATCATACCCAAATCGAACTTAAATGACGTGATGATAGGGGAGAATTATAAGAAGAAGATAGAGATAATACCCGTATCCACCATATCTGAGGTCTTGGAGAATAGTTTGATTACGAATACAAAGATAGATGGAGTTTTAAAGAAGATAAAGAAGATCGCAAAAGATCAAGTCAACGGGATACCCTCTCCGGCAACGGCGAGAGATGCAAATGCAGGCTGATTTCTATGACGTAAGAAGATGCGAGATAGAGAATAGGGCTTTTGCGATTGAAGATAAAAAGATTGAGCGCGTTTCTAGTTCTTTTGATCATTTCACCGTTGTCAGAGCTTTTCTCGATGGTGGCTGGGGTATCGTCTCGTCGAGCTCTGACCCTGACGAGGAAGCAGTCTTGAAGGATGCCATCAAATTGGCCAAACTCTCTTCTAAAAGATCGAAGAAGATCCATCTGAAGAGATACGAGATAAAACATTTCAAGCAGAAGATAGAGGGCAGACTTCTCCGAGAAGAGGATGAATTGTCCATATTGAGGGAGATCGAAGAGAGCGCAAAGATAGATGAGAGGATTAAGAACACAAGGGTCTCATACTCCTCAGCTAGGATAAAGGTTCTCTATAAGAATGATCATCACGAAGAATTTTACGATCTCTGCAGATCAGGATATTCGATCTCTGCTATTGCAAAGGAGGATGGGGAGATGCAATACGGTGCAGAGAGAGAGTATGGAATTAAAGGATCTGATATTATAGAGGGCGATAGACCACACATACTTGCTAAAAAAGCCGCTGATATGTCTATAAAACTATTGAAAGCATCTTCTCCGCCATCTGGGAAGAGAAGAGTTATTTTAGATCAGGAATTGGGTGGTGTGTTCATCCACGAGGCGGTCGGACATGCAACCGAGGCGGATATAGTCTTGGCTGGAGACTCCATCCTAAAAGGTAAGATAGGAAAAAGAATAGGATCAGAGATGATTAACGTCTATGATGATCCAACAATGATGGAGTACGGTTATTATCCATTCGACGATGAAGGAATAATCCCAAAGAGGCGCACTTTAATAGAGCACGGAGTCTTAAAAGGTTATCTGCACAATAGAGAGACGGCATCCGTATTTAACAAAGAACCGGGAAATGGGAGGGCGGATGGAGATGAGGTTCCGATCCCTCGAATGAGTAATACATTCATTGGAGATGGAGATATGAAGTTGGAGGAACTGCTCGAACTTGTCTCTGACGGCGTATATCTCTGTGGCTCAAGAGGTGGAGAAGTGAGCACGGCGGAAGGGCTATTTCACTTCAATGCCACAAAGGGCTATATAATAAGGAAGGGGGAGATTGGAGAGATGGTAAAGGATGTCTCTCTATCTGGAAACACATTAGAGACGCTGAAGAAGATAATTGGAGTGGGAAACGATCTAAAGATCAATGGTGGGCATTGTGGAAAGGAAGGACAGACCGTGCCTGTTGGCAGCGGTTCACCCCACCTTGCAATATCGTCATGCCTGATTGGGGGTGAATGAATCAGATTAGATCCTGATGAACTCGAGAGATACAGAAGAAAGATTGGAGCAGAGGGAATAGAGATATATCTTGGTGAAGATTCTGGCCTCTCCGCGCGGATCAAAGGAGATAAGTTGGAGGGCGTGGTGAAAAGTTCTTCGAGGGGTTTTGGGATCAGAGTGAGCTATGGAGGAAATTTCGGCTTTGCCAGTACGGATGATGGGAAGGATCTGGAAAAGAGAATAGATGCGGCAAAGAAGAACGCGAAGCTAAAAGGTAAGGACGAGGATTGGAAGGGGTTTTTGGGAACGGAAGAAGATAAGAGATGTGAAAAGGTCGAGGGGATATACGATCATCAGATAGTAGATTTGAATGGCGAAGAGATGATAGAGTTTGTAGAGAGTTTAATGGAAGGAATTAAATCTGTAAAAGGAACATTCCCAATAGGTGGAGAGGTCTCCACCGTAAGAGAGCAATTCAAGATCATAAATACAAACGGAATTGAAGAAGAAGAGAAGAGAACAATGATATATGGATCCGCTGAGGCGTCTTTTAAGGATTTTAAGGATGATGGTATGAACTCCGCATACGACTTCGCAATCTCAAGAGATCTAAACATAGATTTTGAAGAGATAGGAAGAAACGCTGCAAATTTAGCAAAAAATTCTTCTAAAGGAAAGAAGATAGAATCGGGTAGATATAATCTGGTCCTTTCCCCATTAGCCGCATCAGAGCTATTTGATAATATCTTTATACATGCTATAGATGGAGAAGAGGTGATAAA